>JAHJTI010000170.1 GCA_018829945.1 Pseudomonadota bacterium
TCTCCGGATGGACGAGCCGGCAGACGATGTTCCGGACAAGGGAATGGCGGCAGTGGCGGGGAGTTATCCGGTGTTGCTCAAGAATAAAGGTATTGTGGTGCAACGGGGTACCAGTGCGGGCAAGGTTTATATTCTCCGCCATCTTGATGAACTGGAGCATATCCCCAAGGGCAGTATCCTGGTCGCAAGGCATGATTCTCCGCATTTTGTCCAGGCTATTCCCTTCTTAAACGCCATCCTTACCGATATCGGCGTACCCACCAGCCATATGGCTTCGATTTGTCGGGAGTTCAACATCCCTAGCGTGGTCAATACCGGCACCGCCACCAAGATTCTCCAACATGGTCAGGCAATCACCCTGCAGGCCGGCGAGGAAGGTGAGGTCGTTGTCTATGCAGGTATTGTTCAGAGCCTGCTTCGGGATGAAAGGCAGACCGGGGCAAAGCTGCGGGAACTCTATGAGGTCCGGCGGCAAAAATACATTATGCGTTATATTGCGCCGCTCAATCTGCTGAATCCCCTTGAACAGGAATACCTTCCGGAGAAATGCAAAACCGTGCATGATCTTGTTCGCTTCATGCATGAGAAATCGGTGCAGGCCCTGGTTGCCAATGCCGGACAAACCGGAGGAATAGGCAGTTTCTTCAACAGGCGGAGCGCTTTGCACCGGCTTATTTTGCCCATTCCTGTTCAGCTCCAGGTGATTGACCTGGGAGGCGGGTTGTCAGGAAAGGGGACGGGCAAAAAGACAGGGTTTGCCGAGGTGGCGTCGGCGCCTTTGCGGGCCGTGCTTACCGGGATGCTTTTTCCCGGGGTTTGGCAGAACGAGGCTGTGTCCTTGCGCGGGGTCGATTTGCTTTCCGGCATGACCAGGGCGGAGGCTCTTACCAGTGAGGGGGGAGCTGCTTTGGAGAACGTGGCCCTGGCGAGTGCGTCATATGTGAACATGAGCCTGCGTTTCGGCTATCACTTTAATATGCTCGATTGTTACTGCAGCGATACGCCGCGCAACAATCATATTTACTTCCGTTTCGTGGGCGGGGCTGCCGCTATCACCAACCGATCCCGGAGGATTGCCCTTATGGCCCAGGTTATGGCTGAGCACGGCTTTGCCTTGAAAGCCAAAGGGGATCTTCTCGTCGGCCGCCTTTCCGGCCGGAGCAGGGAGGAAATTGAGGGAATCCTCGAACAGATCGGCAGGTTGATCGGCTATACCAGACAGCTCGATGCCCGCCTCGATTCCGACGAGATGGTGAATATCTTGGCCCATCGTTTTTTGCAGGGAGATTACCGAGTCATTCCGTGAATCGATGAACAATCAGGCGTGATGAAAGAGCAGGCTCGGGAGTTCCACGGCAGTGAGCAGGTTGCCGTAGGTTGCTCCGGTATCAATGCCGATGCGGAAGGGCGTGAGGAGTGGGGTGGCAAAAGGGGTATGGCCGAAGATGACCCGTTTTCCGTAATCATGTTCTTGGGAAAGAAAGGGTTCCCTGATCTCGCACAAGTCGGAGATGTCCTGCTCGGCCAGGGGCTGATCGTGCCGGAGTCCGGCGTGGACAAAAATGTATTCCTCGGTTTCCCAAAAGGGCAGCAACGAAGCAAGGAAATCTCGATGTTCCCCTGGCATGAAGTCGAGAGAGGTGAGTTCGCTCAGACTGGCGCCGCCATAACTTTCCAGGGTTTTTCCCATGCCAATACGTCGCAGATAGGGAAGCAAGGCCTGATCGCCACTCCGATGGTATTCCAGCAGAAGATATTCGTGGTTTCCCATGAGCGCGACAACATGCGCACCGTCGGCCCGCAACTGACAGATTTGGTCAAGCACCCCACGGGTGTCGGGGCCGCGATCCAGATAATCCCCCAAAAATACCAGAGTGTCTTGGGCGCGGTCGAAAGGAAGCCTGTCAAGCAGGAGCTTGAGCTTGTCCGCACAACCGTGTATGTCGCCGACGGCGAAAATTTTGCCGTTTATCTCGTTAGGCACAGCTCTTGTACCAAAAAGAAGCCGCCATCCCGTAAATGAAGTTCAGAAGCAGTACGAGCAGCGGAGTCAGCAGGCCGGCATTGAGGCCAAAAAGGCCCATGCCCATTTCCGGAAAAACCATGAGGAACATCATAGTGGTTGGGATTAAGCTCATGAGGATGCCACGCATGGCTGTTTTCTGCCGTAAAAACGGGATGATCAGCAGCATGGCCCAAATGCCTCCCCAGACCAGGCGGGGATAGAGCCAGGAGGGGGTAAATTGGGGGCGCAGGCCGATGCCCAGCCAAGCCGTTATCCCGGTCTGCCCCAAGGCCCAGATGTTGACGCTGTCGATGAGCGCCCCAAGGGCGCCGCCGGTGAAAGCTCCGCTGATTTTACGCACCATTGATATTTTTCTCCTCTGAGTTTAGCGATTAGAACCTTCCGCCCCGCAGGGTTTTTTCATCGTAGCCCCAGCCTCGGCAGGTGGGCAGGTCGATCAGGATGAAATCCGATTTTTTTTCCGCCTGCAGGACAAGGTTTTTTTCCATATCTATTCTGGCCTGGTATTTCGGCAGCAAACGGGTACGGTTGACCACCAGGTTGCCCGAGGTGAGATAGAGGAAAATGCGGCGATCTTCCGTGGTATCGAAGCTGATGGCCCGTCCGGGGTCCAATTCGGCCCGGTATATTGTAGCCCCGGCATGAAAACGAACCACGTTTTTATGCCGCTGGCCCGAGGCGATGGGCAGCAACTGGTTATGCCATTCCTCTTTCTTGAAGCTGCGCTGGTCATAGGATGGGCGCAAGCCGTGTTTGTCAGGATATATCCATATCTGATAAAAATGGACCGGCCCCTTGCTTCCGTTATATTCCGAGTGGGTCAGGCCGGTGCCGGCCGACATGCGCTGAACATCACCACCCTTGATGATGCTGGTGTTGTTCATGCTGTCCTTGTGGGTTATCTCCCCTTCCAGAACAATGGTGATGATTTCCATCTCCTCGTGGGGATGGGTGGGAAAGCCGGTGCCGGGAACCACCACATCATCATTGAACACCCGGAGAGGTCCAAATTGGATGTTGCCCGGGTCGTAGTAATCGGCAAAGGAAAAGAGCCAAAAGGTCTTGAGCCAGCCGAAATCAGTGAAGTGTCGGGCGTCACCATCAATGGTCGTTATCATCTCTCTCCTAAAATCGAAAGGTGAGGTTCATGCCTTCCGGCACCAGGCGAGAAAAATGGGATAGCTGCGTCGTGTTGCGTCCCCGCCCTGTTGTTTATCGATGGTGTGGATTTCTTTCACAGCTATGTCCAGTCCTCCATTTGCACTCATGATGGACCGAATGGTTTCCGGATTGATTCCGTAATGGGCAACCCCGCTGTTGTCATCATGAAATGAGCCGTCTTCCGTGACCAGATCGGCAACAGCCAGATATCCCCCTGGTTTCACTGCTGCAAAAAAATGATGCAACAGTGCCTTGAAGTCGGGGATATGATGCAGGGTCATGCTGCTCATGACCAGATCAAAATCGTTGACCGGCAACGGCTTGCTGGTAAGATCGTGGGCAAGGGTCTCAATATTGACGATCTTTTCTTCCCCGGCTTTTTCACTGAGAACCTGCAGCATCTGCGGTGAAGTGTCAACGGCGGTGATATGTGCGACATGCGGGCTTAAGGTTCTTGAAACCATGCCCGTGCCGCATCCGTATTCCAGAACACGCATGGTGCCTGAAAGGGGAATAGCCTGTTGGATTGCTTCGGCTACCTTGCGGGCAAGGGCAACGCGTAATGGTTTTTCTTCCCAGTCTGCTGCTGCGTCATCGAATCGTTTTACATTGTCGGCTTGAATGTGTTCCGGGTCGGAGGTCATATCTGCGAGTACCAGTGGTTTAGTTTTTGAAAATAAGGGGCAGGGGATGCACGATTTACCTAAGTCTAATTTACCGCAAGGTAACCATTGTTTGAACTCTCAGCCAGCTTTTTTCCAGCAGAGGAAAACTGGGGTGGTATCGAGATCTGAAAAAACGTACAATGGATGTAATCGCGGCTGAGCGTATATGAAAAGAAAAAAAACGGTGGTCAAAAAAACACCATGAAAGAAATCAGTCATTCTTCACTGCTGGTGATCCGACCCTTATCATACCAAGGGGGGCAGATTCTTCAGGATCGTTGGCCCGCATTTGTGCAAACCTTTCGCAATCTTCTTATTCAAGTGGGAATTGAGGCGGCAGACAGCACAGGAGAGCTCCTGCTCATCTATTACGACGAGCCCTTTGCCGCACTGAGCACTTTTTTTGAGAGCCTTGATTCTCTTAAAAGACTGCATTGGAAAGCGGAATGGGGCGCTGTTCCCGTCCAGGTAATTTTGCATCTGCATCGAAAAAAAGATCCGCCGGTTGAGTTTGGTGAAACAACAGCTCCGATCTGGGGAATGTTGCAGCACGAAGTTCTTTATGTGACACGCGCGTTGAAGCTCCAGTGGAATCATCTTTTTGCCGGCAAAAAATTGCCTGCCCATCAATTTGTGGATGCGGAAGACGGATTGTTTCAACTGAGTTTTTCCGGCGATCTCAGCGAATTAAAACGCAAACGGCTTTTTACCGGCAGAGTTCTGACGACCAAAGGGGCCAGTTCCGAATGTTTTTACTGCGGCATGGTAAACCACGCCCCGGCCCACTGCCCGAGTAAAAGGCTGACCATGGAAACGCGGGGCCTGAATCTGGTCGGTTACCAGGCTCTTCCGAAAATCGACAATCTATTCAAGCGGGTCATGTCCGACCAAAAAAAAATGACGGAGCTGCTGGCCACTAATATCGATCCTGCTCAAATCCGCAGCGATCCTGCCTTACAGGTATACATCTCGTATTTTGATATGTATCTCATCTACCAACCTCGGTTTTTGGACTACTCCGCTTTTTCTTTGCTTTCCTCCTGGGATGGCGGGGGAAAGACCGACAGGGTTAAAATTGACAGCCGCAATCTTCACGCCGGATTTGACTGCCTGCGCGTAGGGCAGTACAAGCAGGCCTTTGACTTCATGAAAGCGGAAAGTCATGCCTTGGGCGGGAAACAATTTTACGCTACCCTTGGGCAGGCTTTTGTTGCGTTGGAGCGCGGCAGGCTGGGAGACATGGTTCATTTCCTGCAAATGGCCAACAGCACGGCCAGCACGGAAAAAGAGAAAATATACATTAACCTTCTTTTTGCCAGATTTCACAGGCTTGCCGGACAACCTTGGAGAGCTGAGCAAATGCTGGGTTCGGTTGCCAATCTCTATGCCGATTGTCCGGAAATTCAATACAGCCTTATCCAAACAAGGGTTCTTGAAGGCATGGGGCAACAACAAATGCAGGTGCTCCGCAAGCTTGTTGCAAGTGACCGTCGATATTTCATGATCTCACTCATGGATCCGGCCTTGATGGCGGCAAATACGATGGTTGAAAATGTGCTCTCCGGAGTGATTGATTTGAAAACCAAGCAGGCTGGGGAGAATCTGGCAGCGGCGCAAGAGGCCTGGTTGCAGTTGCAGGCCTGGTTTGGTGAAGTGGAAGATGAAGAGTTGCTGGCCAATCTTTCGGTGTTGGCCAATCTGGAGAATCAGTTCAGGCGCAATGGCGTGTATGATATTCTTGATGTCGCGGACCGGGCGAAATCCCTGAGCCTTGTTCCCCCTCGTCTTCGGGAAACACGGCTTGAAGAGCTGAACGTCAAGGTGGATGCTGCAGCCCTATTCTGGGCGGACTACAACACTTTCTGGCTTGAATATCCGTACCCGTCCTTTTTTCAGGATTTTAAAGAGCTTCTTTTTTCCGGCAAAAGAAAATTTGTCGAAGCCAGAAGTATTGCCGGCGAAAGTCTGGCACAAGCCAGGGCCCGTCTCAAGAGTGGTCAGGAAAAGGTCGCACTCCTGACGGGAATGGTTGACCGTATGCTCAGGGTGAAGCTTGCCTTGGACACCTTGACGACGTTTTCCAAAAAACTCATTATGGCGGAGTTGGTGTTCATAGTTCTGGCCTTTTTGTCACTGCCGCTTATCACCATTGCTCTTGCTGACGTACTGAACCCTGATTTTGTTCGTCTAGCGAAAAACCCGCAGACGCAGAAGAGCTGCATGGTCATTCTTTCCCTGTTTATTGCTCCATTTTTCGCCCTGACTCTGACCATCCGGTCGATGTCGGAACGGTGAAACGTGCAGCGCTTTTTGCGTGCTCAATTTCAGGTGACTGTTTCTTTTCGATAATGGAGCACTTGCCATATGCTCACAGGCAAAAAAATGACTGCACGGCGACAAAAATATCCGCTTGGAGTGCTTTGTAGATTTTCAAGAAAACATGTGGGAGGAGTTTGTCTTGTCTTTTTATTGCTCCTGTCATGCTCATGTTCCAGGCCGGAGCTTCTTGCCCGGCAAGGGGGGAAACCAATGGCTGCGACTGTCACCATACAGACCTTTATTGATCAGCAACTGGCTCAAGGTAAAAAGTCCAACCGGCTTATTACTGAAAAAAGCCCCTATCTTCTTCAGCATGCTTTTAACCCGGTAGCCTGGTTCCCCTGGGGCGAAGAAGCATTTGCCCTTGCCCGCAAAGAGAATAAGCCGATATTTCTTTCCATCGGTTATTCCACCTGTCATTGGTGTCACGTCATGGCCCATGAATCCTTTGAAAGCCCTGAAGTTGCACGGATACTTAACGAATATTTCATCTGTATCAAAGTGGATAGGGAGGAGCGGCCCGATCTTGATCAGATATATATGGCAGCGGTGCAAGCCTTGACCGGCCATGGCGGCTGGCCCATGTCGGTGTTTCTCACCCCGGATTTGCAGCCTTTTTACGGAGGCACCTATTTTCCACCCGAGGGTCGGCATGGTCTGCCGGGATTTACCGAAGTTCTTGAGGCGGTTCACGATGCCTGGCGTAACCGTCCCGATAAGATTGTGGAATCGGCGGCAAATATTACCGATCATCTCCGTCGGAAAGCCACTGATTCCACAACCGGCAAGATCGATTCGGATATCTTCGCCAAGGCTTTTCAGCAAATAGAAACAGAATATGATGCCGAGTTTGGTGGGTTTGGTTCAGCGCCTAAATTTCCCCGACCGGTTCTGTTTAACTTTTTGCTGCGTCATGCCGCACGCACCGGCGAACCCCAGGCATTGAACATGACTCTGGTAACCCTGCGCAAGATGGCGGCCGGCGGGATGTATGATCATCTGGGCGGCGGTTTTCACCGCTATTCTGTCGATGCGCAGTGGCGGGTGCCACATTTTGAGAAAATGCTCTACGATCAGGGCCAACTCGCAATCAACTATCTCGAAGCCTTTCAGTTGGGGCAAGACCCTTTTTACGCCAATGTCGCCCAGGATATTCTCGACTATGTTCTGCGGGACATGACCAGTCCCGAAGGAGGATTCTATTCGGCTGAAGATGCAGACAGCATCCAGGCGGGAAACCCCGAGATCCACGGCGAAGGGTTGTTTTATCTCTGGACCAGTGAGGAGATTGTTTCCATCCTCGGAAAGGAGCATGGTGAAATATTTTCTTTCCATTACGGCGTTCTAGATTCCGGCAACGCACTTGCCGATCCTCAGGAGGAATTTACAGGCAAAAATATCCTCTATGTTGCCCATCCCCTTGAAGAAACCGCCCGTCGTTTCCGCATGCCGGAGGATGAGTTGTCCCGCCTTCTTGAGCGTTCCCGGCAAAAACTCCAGACAGCGCGGGAGCAAAGGCCCAGGCCGCATCGGGACGATAAGATTATTACCTCCTGGAATGGGCATATGATCAGCGCCTTTGCCCGTGCTGCTCAGGTGTTGGGTGAGAAGCGTTACCTTGTCGCGGCCGAACGGGCAGCAACGTTCATTCGGACCAAATTGTATGCCCAAGATTCAGGGTTGCTCTTCAGGCGCTATCGCGATAATGAGGCCGGGCTTGAGGGGCAGCTTGATGATTATGCCTTTATGGTCAATGGTCTTCTCGATCTCTATGAAGCCTCATTTGATATTAGCTGGCTGCAACTGGCCATCGCTTTGACGGAAAAACAGATAGCACTCTTTAGCGATGAGTCGCAGGGCGGTTTTTTTGAAACCTCAGGTGGTGATTCTTCCGTATTGGTTCGCCTTAAGGGTGATTATGACGGGGCAGAACCCACGGGCAATTCAATAAGTGCGCTCAATCTTCTCAGGCTTGCCTGGATAACCGATAATGATAAATGGATTGCAAGAGCCGGGGCGACCATTGAGGCTTTTGGCGGGCGGCTGAACGAATATCCACCTATTCTGCCGCAGATGCTTGTTGCCCATGAATTTTATGGCAGCAAACCCCGGCAGTTCGTGATTGCGGGTAAGCTTGGCCGACCTGATACCGAGATCATGCTCGCTATGATCCGTAAACGTTTTTTGCCCGGAAAGATCGTCCTTTTGGCCGATGACGGGGCAGGGCAGGAATTTCTCGGACAATTCCAGCCGATTCTTGCGGAAATGACCACTCAGGAGAACAAAACGACAGTGTATCTCTGTGAAAATTTTAGTTGCCATCTGCCGACCTCTGATCTGGCTGAATTGGCAAAACGGCTTGATGCACTGGAAAAACCTTCACCACCGACCATAAAGTGATCCGTGGTGAAGCAAAATTATCCCAAAGGTGGCAGTTGGTTGTTCAGATTGTGCAACCTGCCGAAAATCCATCTGTTTTTCTTGACTTTTTTTTATGCTCTAGCCTTATAATGGTGTATGTTAATTGAGACGTGGCCCGGATTCCAGGGCTTTTAGCGGAGATGAACACTAATCGGCCCTTTGTTTTGCCGGATGATTGAACGATAAATGATAGGGGACTTATGAAGGCTGAATATCTGAATCCTTTCGTGCATGCCACCAGAAATGTCCTGGAGACCATGGCTCAGACCAAACTGACCGGCCAGAAGCCGCATCTTAAGGAGGGCGTCGGCACTTACGGCGACGTCACCGGCATTATCGGCATGGCTTCCGAGACCGTGGAGGGCAGCATGACCATCAGCTTTCCTGCCCCCTGCATCCTGCAAATCGTTGCCAGAATGCTCATGGAAGAGCCCAAAACCGTCATTGACCATGACATTGTCGATGCGGTGGGTGAGATAACCAACATGATCTGCGGCGGCGCCAAGGCCGAGTTCGGTAAGATCGGCTTGAGTTTCAACCTCGCAACCCCGACCATGGTCACAGGCAAAGGTGTTGAAATCCATCATCTGTCTGATCTGCCGATCATCGTTCTTCCGTTTCAGGCGGACTGCGGCACCTTTGTTTTGGAGGCCAATCTGACGAGCAAGTGAGATTGTACAGGCTAAAGGAAAGGGGCGGAAGTGAATTCCTGATCTGTTTCAATTGCTAAGAAAATCAATCCGCTTAGTAACTTGCAAAACTTTTCTCTGGCCGAAACCTCAATTTTTTACCCGATAATATCTTCAATGGCAGGGAGGACTTCTGGGAAGCGGAAGGTGAATCCGTTTTCAAGCAGTACTCCCGGCATCATTTTGCACCCCTCCAGCGCCACTGAACTCAGTTCTCCCAAGGCAAGACGAATTGCGAACTTCGGCACCGACATAAAGGTCGGTCTGTGCAGGGTTTTCCCGAGATATCGGGTGAAATCTTCGTTACGCACCGGCTGTGGTGCGCTCAGATTTACCGGGCCGTGTATCTCCTTGTGATCCATGAGGAAAATAATGGCGCTGCTCAGGTCGTTTAGGTGGATCCAGGGGAACCATTGCCGGCCATGACCGAGTTTCCCGCCCACCCCGAGGCGAAAGGCGGGAAGCATGGTGGCAAGCGCGCCGCCGTTTTTGCCCAGTACAATGCCTGTCCGCATGAGAACAACTCTGGCCTTCCCTTGAGCTTGATTCGCTTCATTTTCCCAAGCCTGGCACACCGAAGCCAGAAAGTCTGAGCCGGGCAGGTCCGTCTCATATTTTCCCTCATCCCGACAAAAACCATAGTATCCTGAAGCGCTGGCGTTGATCAGGGTGATGGGTGAATCTGACTGAGCCGGAATAGCCTGAACAATATTTTGGGTAGAGGCGACCCTGCTGTGCAGGATCATCTTTTTTGCTGCCGGCGTCCAACGGGTGAAGATGTTTGACCCTGTCAGGTTGATGATGGTTTCATGGCTGGCCACTTCCTGCTGCCAGGAGCCGGCAATGAGTGGTGAACCCACAACCGTACGAATATGCTGAGAGAGATCGCCGAGCTTGTCCGAATTCCTGGCCAGCGCGGTTACGCTATGATTTTCCTGTAAAAGTTTCCTGATAAGCGCTTTCCCGATAAACCCTGTACCGCCTGCAATGAATATTTGCATGGACTCCTCCGGAAATAATGGTGTTGCGCGTCTGGTATTCGATCCTATAAAGCAGTGGCGGTTTGGATAAGGGCTATTTTTTGTGACCGGGTCATTTTTTTAATCTGATACTCGCGCCGAGCCGCTTGTACTCTGGATGAAAACTCTTCAAGGTAAACCAACTGCACCGGCCGCCTTCCTCTGGTGTATTTCGCTCCCTTGTCGGCGGAATTATGCTCAATCAGACGACGTCCCGGATTTTTGGCGATCCCGCAATAGAGGGTGGCGTCCTTGCACCGAACCAGATAGACAAACCAGGTGTTTTGGCAAACCGGGCTGTGATCGGTCATCAGCCGCCGGCTTTTTTGGGATGATAACCAAGCCGGATCAACTCTGCTATCAAGACATCCCGATGGTCGCCCTGAACCTCGATAACCCCGTTTTTCACGGTGCCGCCGCTGCCGCAGCGCTGCTTGAATTGCTTGGCAAGATTGTTTAGTTCGGAATCGGCCACCGGCAACCCGGTGATGAGTGTCACGCCGCTGCCCTTGCGGCCCTTGGTTTCCCGCGAGACACGAACGATGCCGTCATTTTTTGGTAAGGTTTTCTTTTGCCCGCAGCTGCAATGGGCAATGGGCTTGTTGCAGTTCGGGCAGGTTTTACCGTGTTCCGTGGAGTACACAAGACCGGAAGCGTTGGCTGGTTTTTTTCTCATATTCATATCATTCCACCATTTTCAGCATTCCGTCGATGGTGGTGAGGCCGCCAAGCCAGAAGTCCGGGTCATCAAGATCAACGCCGAATGGTTTGAGCAGAAGGGTGGGGGTATCGCTGCCTCCGGCGCGCAACAGGTCAAGATACTTGGGAACAAATGCTGCCCCATCTTCCTGGTAGAGGTTGTACAGAGCCAGAACCAGGAGTTCGCCGAAGGCGTAGGAGTAAACATAACCCGGGGTGCTCAGGAAATGTGGGATATACGACCACCAGATTCCGTAGTCTTCACGCAGAGTGACTGAGTCGGAAAACATGGCCTGCTGGGTGGAGAGCCAGTGGCCTGCAAGCTGATCATGTGACAGTTCACCGCTTTCCCTCCTGGCGTTGTGTACCGCATGCTCAAAGCGGTTCATGGAAACCTGGCGGAACACCGTGGCAAAGATAGATTCAAGTTTCTGGCAGATAAAGGCTCTTCGTTCCTCCGGATGAGTAAGGAGCTTGACCTGGGAGTTGAACAGGAGCAGTTCCGCGAACACCGAGGCTGTCTCGGCCAGGACCAGGGTGGTGGAAGAGTTGTAATATCCATTCTTGGCGGCCAGGTACTGATGCACCCCGTGGCCAAGTTCGTGGGCCACGGTGGAGATGTCGCGCAGACTGCCGGTGTAGTTCACCATCACATAGGGATGCACCTCAGGCACACATGGGTGGGCAAAAGCACCGCCGCGTTTGCCATCGAGAATAGGTGCGTGAATCCAGCGTTTGTCGAAGAACTGTCCGGCGATCTCACCCATCTCAGGGGCAAAGTCGTTGAACGCGGTCAGCACCATGTTTTTAGCGGTATTCCAATCCACCAGGTTCGTGGGCAGATGGGGCAGGGGGGCGTAGCGGTCATAGTCGCACAGCGACTCCAGGCCGAGGATTTCTTTTTTGAGCCGGTAGTAGCGTTGGACAATGTCGTACCTGGCAGTGACCGCGCCTACCAGCACTTCCACGGTGCGGTCCTCCAACTCATTGTACAGATTCATCGAGCTGACCCAGGAGTTGTATTTGCGGAGCCTGTCGTCGATCATCTTCTCCGCCAGCAGGGTGTTGAAAATATGGGTCAGGACATGGAGCTGGCTGTTCAACCCCGCAGTGAGATCATCTGCCGCCTGGGAGCGGACTTCGCGGTCAGGGCTGTAGAGGTCGGTCAGGACCTCCTCTTCGCTGCGTTGCGCCTCGCCGAATTTGAGATGCCCCATAACCTTTTCAAACAGATTGGTCCAACTCCCGCGGCCCACCGGCGCTTTTTCGATGAGCAGTGTTTCCTCGGCCATGGAGAGCAGATGCTTGGCATAGCGTCGCATGCTCTCAAGATGATGGCGGTAATGACGCAGGGTCTCCCCTGACAGCACGGTATTGGCCGCACCGTCTTCCATCTTGCTCCATTCCAGCTCGAAAAATACGGTTTCCCTGCCGATCCGGCTGGAGGCTTCCTTGATTTTTTGCAGGAAAGCGCCTGCCGGGGCGTTCTGTATCTGGGTGGTGAAATTGAGAAAGGCAAAGGTGGCGATCCTGCCCATCAGGGTTTCGAGTTTTTCCAGGCGAGAGACCAATGCGAACAAATCGTTTGCATCAAGCCTTGCGATTTTTCCGCTGAATTGCTCTTTGACAGCCTGTGCTTCCTGTTCACACCAGAGGATGTCCGCTTCGATTTTTGGGTCGTCAAGCCCCTGATACAGGTCGGATAGCTGCCAGAGAATTTCCGTGGTTCCGAGCTGTTCGTTTAGGGTGGTGCTCATGGTTTTGCTCCCTGTATTCGTTCTTCCGTCTGCACACCCGGAATTTCTTGATAATGATGAACCCATGTTCTCGCAAAAAAAATAAAAGTTGGGTTGATGTTTTTTTTCAATCTATTTCATTACCTGACAATACCCCTCTTTTCAACACATTATCCTTTTTCTCCTTACATGACGCGGGTCCGGCAAAATATCATTGCAGCCGAAGTGAAAGAGCGATATACAAATGGGAATCAATTTCCCCTGTTTAATCCGATCATTAAATCATAACCTTGCAGCCAATTATCCGATGAGTGCACAGAATTCCGATTCCGCTGCCGTTTACGACGAAAGCAAGATAAAGACCTTAAGTTCCCTGGAGCATATCCGTCTCCGGCCCGGCATGTATATTGGCCGGCTCGGCAACGGGAGTCATCCGGACGACGGCATCTATATCCTCCTCAAAGAGGTGGTGGACAATGCCGTGGACGAGTTCATCATGGGGGTTGGCAAACGGATCAACGTTGATATCGGGTCCGACGGCGTGGTCAAGGTTCGGGATTTCGGTCGCGGCATTCCTCTGGGCAAGCTGGTTGAATGCGTGAGTGTGATCAATACCGGAGCCAAGTACAACACCGAGGTTTTTCAATTTTCCGTTGGCTTAAACGGGGTGGGAACCAAGGCGGTCAACGCCTTGTCGGATCAATTTGAGGTAACCTCATTCCGGGACGGTAAGTTTGCCAGAGCAACCTTTACCAACGGCGAGTTGGTCGCAGAAGAGCAGGGCGATACCAACGAAAAGAACGGTACTCTGGTGTCTTTTCATCCGGACCCCAACGCCTTTGAAGGCTATTACTACATGCGGGAGTTCGTTCGCAAGCGCTTCTGGCGTTATGCTTACCTCAACGCGGGGCTCAAAATATATTATGAAGGCGAGTGCTTTCATTCTGCCAATGGGCTTCTCGACCTGCTGGACAAGGAGATCGCCGACACCCAGCTCTACGCACCCATCCATGCCAAGGATTCAACCCTGGAATTTGCCTTTTCCCATACGGACGGGTACGGCGAGACCTATTTTTCCTTTGTAAACGGCACTTATACCAACGAAGGCGGCACCCATCTTTCCGCTTTTCGGGAAGGGATCCTCAAGGGGGTCAACGATTTTTCCGGTAAGAAATTTTCCGGGGAAGATGTGCGGGAAGGCGTGGTGGGCGCTATTGCCGTAAAGGTGAAAGATCCCATCTTTGAATCCCAGACCAAAAACAAGCTCGGCAATACCGATGTCCGAGGCGATATCGTCAATAAGGTCAAGGATTTTGTCTGTGATTTCTTCTATAAAAACACTGAATTGGCCGAGATCATCATCGACAAGATCCAGCAGAGCGCCAAGATCAGGAAAGAACTCCAGCATGTGCGCAAAGAGGCCAAGGCCAAGGCCAAAAAAGTCGCTTTAAAGATTCCTCAGCTCAAGGATTGCAAGTATCATCCCAGTGCGGACAAGCCCTCCGGCCCGGACCGCCAGAACATGCTCTTTCTCACCGAGGGCCAGTCCGCTTCCGGTTCCATTGTCAGCTCCCGCGATCCCATGACCCAGGCGGTTTTTTCCCTCAAGGGCAAGCCGATGAATGTCTACGGCCAACCCCTGACTCTGCTGTACAAAAATGACGAGATGTACAACATGATGCGGGCCCTCGACATAGAGGATTCGGTGGAAACCCTCCGGTACGACAAGGTGATCCTGGCCACGGATGCCGATGTGGATGGATTGCACATCAGGAATCTGCTGCTCACCTATTTTCTGCATTTTTTCGAGTCCCTGGTCAAACGCGGCCATGTGTACATCCTTGAAACCCCCATTTTTCGGGTGCGTACCAAGGTTGAAACAATCTACTGCTATTCGGACAAAGAGCGGGAGGCGGCGGAAAAGAAACTGGGCGGAACGGGCAAGAGCAAAAAGGCGGTGGAGATCACCCGTTTCAAGGGGCTTGGCGAGATTTCCCCCAAAGAATTCAAGCAGTTTATCGGAGAGGACATGCGGTTGCAGCAGGTGAACATTGACACCTTGAGCGAGGTTCCCAAGCTGCTTTCATTTTACATGGGAAAAAACACCCCTGAGCGGAAAGACTATATCATGGATCATCTGGTGGTCGTGTAATCATGGATACTTCCCATTACGGCGAACTGCACAAGCTTTTTGACACCAACTTTCTCGACTACACCTCCTACGTTATTCGGGAGCGGGCCATTCCCGACGTTGCCGACGGCTTGAAACCGGTACAGCGTCGTATCCTCCAGACCCTGTTCAACATGGATGACGGTCGCTTTCATAAGGTTGCCAATGTGGTGGGCGACTGCATGAAGCTGCATCCCCATGGCGATGCTTCCATCTTTTCCGCTCTGGTCAATCTGGCCAACAAAGGTTATCTCATCGATCGTCAGGGCAACTTCGGCAACATCTTTACCGGTGATCAGGCCTCTGCTGCCCGTTACATCGAATGCCGCCTCTCTCCTCTGGCCCGGGAAACCCTGTTTAATAAGGATCTCACCGAGTTTGCCGAGTCCTATGACGGCAGAATGATGGAGCCTGTCTCGCTTCCGGCCAAGATCCCCCTGCTTTTGATGCAGGGGGCCGAAGGTATTGCAGTCGGCATGGCCACCAAGATCATGCCCCATAACTTCTGCGAGTTGCTGGAGGCCCAGAAGAATATTCTTCGGGATGAACCGTTTTCCCTGTATCCGGACTTCCTCCTTGGCGGAACCCTCGATGTTTCCGGCTATGAAGACGGCAACGGCCGTTTGCGATGCCGGGCCCGTATCGAGGAGAAAAACGAAAAGACCATCACCATCAAGGATATTCCCTACGGCACCACCACCCAGTCTCTGATCGAGAGTGTGGAAAAGGCAGCGAGGGGAAACAAGCTCAAGATTTTAAGCATCAACGATTACACCGCGGAAGATGTGGAAATCGAAATCAAGCTGGTGCGCGGAATCTATGCGGCAGACACTATCAAGGCGCTCTATGCCTTTACCGACTGCGAGGTGCCTATCAGTCCGAACCTGACGGTAATTGTGAACAACAATCCGGCCGTGCTCACAGTGAGCGAGGTGCTGCGTCACAATACCGAAAAGTTGGTCCGCGACCTAGAGAAGGAACTGACCATCGAGCATGGCCGGCTCAAAGAAAAGCTCCATGCTCATCTGCTGGAGCAGATTTTCATCGAAGAAAGGCTCTACAAACAGATCGAAGAGTGTAAAACCTACAAGGCAGTGGTCGACACCATTGATGCGGCCCTGGTGCCCTATAAAGACAAGCTGGTCCGGGAAGTGACCCACGATGATATCGAGCGACTGCTGGAGATCAGAATCAAGCGTATCTCCCGCTACGACCTGGACAAGAAGAAAAAGGATATCAAGGAAGTCCGGGATAACATCAAGGCGGTTGAAAAATATTTGTTGGATATGGTCGGTTACACCATCAATTATATCGATGACATTCTGACCCGCTATGGCCATCTCTATCCGCGGCGCACTAAAATCGCCACTTTTGGCGAGGTGGAGGTGCGCAAAGTCGCTCTTTCCAATTTGACCATGGGATACGACAGCGAGACAGGCTTTCTCGGCCATCAGGTCAAGGCCAAGCCCGAGGATTCCTTCCCCTGCTCCGAATACGACAAGCTGCTGCTCATTTATCAGAACGGTATGTATAAGGTGATCAACGTGATCGACAAGCTCTTTGTCGGCCATGATGTGGCCTGGTTCGGCAAGGTCGAGGAAAAGCGTATTTTCAATATTCTTTATCGCGAAGGCACTAAGAATCTCTGCTATGTCAAGCGGTTCCAGAGTCCGAAATTTATTCTGGAAAAAGAATACCACCTTTTCCCGGTACACAAAAATTCCACCATCCTTTTCCTGAATACAGGCGAAGGGGGCAGGGTGCGCGTGCATCTCGCACCGTCAAAACGGGCTCGCCACAACTATGAAGACTGCAGCTTCAGCGAAGTCTTGATCAAAGGTGCTGCCGCTCTTGGGAAAAGGGTTTCCACTCGCCCGGTACGACGCATCGCTGAGCTGCCTTCTGAGAAGGAACCGGCCGCATTGACGGAGGTGCAGCCGACTCTTTTCCCGTCAAAAGAAGAGGTTGGCGCTCCGCAGGCTACAAATAAGTCATCTGACAACCCGGAGCCATCCGAAGATGCAATTTCGGAACCCCATGATTAGCCAGGAATACATATGTTAGAGCGTACCCTTTGTATTGCAAGGCTCTATGCTCTGACAAAATTTCCATGATATTTTCTTCCGTTCTCAACTGCTTCTTTTTGAGCTGTTTTTTTACCTCCGCTGTCACGCTCTCAATTTTTCCCTGAAAATCTATTATTTCAATGGAATGCTGATTTTCCACTCCTTTTTTTTGTCTGGCTCCAAGATCCCTGTTTTAAAAAAGCCAAAAATAAATCTTCGAGATAAAAAAATAAGGGAGAAAAAGGCTGGATATTGTTGGTTAATCCTTGGCATTTAGGTATTGTTTTAAATACTACGCTGAAACTATCTGTTGTGCTTTTTGTTTTTTAGTATACAACCTAAAGTATAGTCTGGAGTCGGTTGGGGCTTCCGTCGGGATGTTTTGCTTGCCTTTTGAGAAGGCACCTGTTATCTTCGCGCACCTCTTCGGAACAAGAAGAAGGGATCAACGGCAACGGTCATGGAAAAGCTTTTGTTTTCATGTCGTGAGTTTGCACAGGTGGAGGATATATGGACTACCTTGCATCAAACCGTCCCCTGGACGAAACCCTAGAGCAGGACAAAGTTGTGGCAGTGAAACACGATGAAACCCCGATATATTTCGGCAAGAAACGCATTGATTCCGGGATGGTGCGGATGGTATCCGGCTTGTCTCTGGTCATGCTTTTTTTTCTTGTCGCCCTGTTGACCCAGCCTTCTTCGGTCTTTATCCGTTTTCCTCAAAATTACCATACCGTTCCCACCATTGAAGTCCGTTCCGCCGAGGATTTGCTGAGGCAGCTCAAAGCGAACAATTTGTGGGAAGTGCAGGCGTTTTCAGAGGTGCCCGCAGTCTTGGTCAGCAAGTTTCCCGGAGATATGCCGACTCTTGACGCGCCCACCCAGAAGAAGGCATTCCTCCATGTTCTTCTTCCTGCGGCGATGATCGCCCTGTCAGAAGTACAAGCGGAGCGAGTAGCCTTTGAGAAAATCCTGGCAAAATTTGCACAGCCTCCCAAGCATCTGGTTTTCAATCTTAATTCGCCGGATTATGCACAACTTGCAGGGTTGACCCAGAATGAGGTGTATTTGCTGCAGAACCTCTGTCGAAAATACCGGGCCAACGAAGTAGCCGATCTGCGTCGGCGCATCAGCCCAGTGCCGGTGAGTCTGATCATGGGCCAAGGCGCTCTGGAGTCTGGATGGGGCGGCTCACGTTTTGCCCTGGAAGGAAACAACCTTTTCGGCATCTGGACCTGGAACAAAAAGGGGATAATCCCCTCCGATCGCGAGGAAGGCAAGGCACATTCGGTTGCTGCGTATGCTTCCCTGCTTGAGTCCGTTCGCGCCTATGTCCTGATGATCAACCGGGTTCCTGCATACAACGATCTCCGGAATATCAGGGAAGAAACCATGGATTCCCTTGCGCTGGCCAATGGGCTGCAGCGGTATTCCGAGCGAGGAAGCGACTACGTTGCCGACCTGTCCCATCTCATCAGAAGCAATGATCTGCAGAATTATGATCAGTGCATTCTTGCCGAAAATGGCGGCATGCAGGGCAGGATACGGGTTGCTAGTCTGGCTAATCTTCGGTGAAATCTGTGTACGGGCTTCGGCCGTGTAGCTTTTTTCTCCCGATTGGCCGTATCCTGGTTCTGTGTGCCTTGTTATTGACGCAAAGCTCCACTCAAGCGTCGGCAGCTCCCGACAAAATCTCCCCGCCTGAAAAAACCTCCGTCCAATCGGGCAATCTCACCATCTTCATCTACCATCATTTTGGCGATAAGCGCTATCCTACCACCAATGTGGCGATGGATAGCTTTATTGCACAGATGCGCTATCTCGCCGACAACAAATACCGTGTTATCTCCCTTGCGGAAGCGGTGCGGATTGTGCGTGAAAAACGTCCGATTCTTGAAAAAACTGCCGTCATCACCATTGATGACGGCTACAAAACCATCTACAGCGAAGCGTGGCCGGTTTTGAAATCCCTGGGCTTTCCATTTACGGTTTTTCTTTATGCCGAAGGAATTGAAAAGGGTTACAGCAACTATCTTACCTGGAAACAGATTCTGGAAATGCAGGAAGCCGGGGTCGATTTCCAGGATCACAGCTATTCGCATTATCGGCTGGCCGATTGGCCCAAGGGAATGGGCGAACAGGAGTACCGCCAGTGGATCAGGACGGATCTCGCCCGCGGTTCGGCTGTGTTGCAGGAAAGACTTGGCCGAAAGCCGCGATTTTTCGCTATTCCCTACGGCGAATATAACTCCATTGTCATGGATGAAGCAAAGGCTACTGGTTATGAGGCGATTTTCAGCCAGGATCCCGGCTCGGTAAGCAGCGACACAAGTGTTTTCTGCGTCCCCAGAGAACCCATCCTCGGGAAGGAATGGGCAAGCCTTGCCCATTTTGCTTCAGTTCTGAGCAGAGTTGATCTGCCCATTACCGAAATGACCCCATCCGCAGCTCCCCATAACAATGCAATACCCCCGATCATTGGGGCGCGGATACTGCATCCGGATCGCTATGTTCAATCGAGTTTCGGCATCTATGTGAGCGAGTTGGGTTGGCAGCAAGCTTCCTTTGACAATGGTTTCGTTTCCGTCAAGAACAACCACCCCCTTACTCGACGCCTTAATCGGATTATGATCAGCGCGAGGGAAAAAAATACCGGACGGCTTGCGGTGCGCGTCTGGCTGGTGGTTCAGCCGGAATCATCAGCGAAAAAAAATATCCGCTGAACTGATTGCCCTCTGGCCTGTTCAAATGTTTTTTGCGTAGTTCTCCTTTTTCTCCCTAACACCTACAGTAACCGGTATTTTTTCCGTATTGTGCCGTTGTCTATTTGTGGACTATAGTCTCCTGTTCCAACAGTCCAACCTGGGAGATCAAAAGTGATACATACACCTGAAAAAAGTGCCGGCTGTGAATTTCTCAACGTGTGTGATTTTTTCAGCGAAATCATGGCAAGCGTTCCCCAGTTTTCTTCGAAAATACAGTTCAAATACTGTTTTGGCGATTTCCGCATCTGCGCCAGATACACCTATGCCAAAACACATGGGAATGCAACCATTCCTGAAGACCTTTTCCCTAACGCTTCGTATTTCTAAGTTGCTTCCTTTTTTCCGTTTTTTGACCCATTGCCTTTTGTCGGCGTGATATGCTAGCATTATCCATGCTGTAGTGCGTGTCACGGGCTAGAGTCGCAATAAGAACGGAGAGGGGAAATGTTCAAAGAAGAACGCAAATCCTTGCAATTTGACTGGTCACACCTAGGCAACATCGAATGGGGACGGCCCAATCTTGGCTCGCAAACCACTGTTGCCGTATATCGTTTGATGCAATTCACCCTGCGCGATGCGATTATTACCCATACCGATGTGGCAACGACGAACCGGATATTTTATGACGCCGGTTATAGCGCTGGTAGTGCGTTTCATGAGCACCTTCTACAAAACACCGATGATTTTGACGGGTTTATTTCCGAGTTGCAGGAAACATTAAAAACTCTTTCCATCGGCATTCTCAGGGTTGAGTCGTCTGACCTGCTTAAACACCGTTTCGTGCTTACCGTTGCCGAAGACCTTGACTGTTCCGGCCTGCCCATGAACGATGAATCGGTATGCACCTTTGATGAAGGATTTATCGCTGCGTTGTTTTCGGCGCATTTTGGCATGCAATTCAAGGCGAGAGAAACGGATTGCTGGTGCACCGGCGACAGGGTCTGCCGCTTTGAAGTCGTGCCTGCAGATGTGCAATCTTAAAAAAACCTGGGGAGCGCATGGAGCACAAGGATATTGAACGATTGGACAGGATCAGTGCTCACATCCATGCGTTGCTGCACAACGAGCAACCCGGCATTCTCGATCTGACGGGACAACAAGAGGACGAGATCCGTCAAGTAGGTGAATTTGTCAACACCTTGACCGATGCATTATCCGCGTTAACCAATGCCGCCCATCATCTCTCCATCGGCGACATGGATTCTCAAATAATTGCCAAACTTCCAGCCTGTCACCATCTGAAAAACCTTCAGGCAACCCTCCGTCATCTTACCTGGCAGACAGGACAGATTGCCAAGGGGGATTTTTCCCAGCGGGTTGAGTTCTTGGGGGAGTTTTCCCATTCCTTCAACTGGATGGTGGAGCAACTCGATGCTTACAGGCAACGAATTCTTGGACAGAACCAAGAGCTTGAGCGGCTGGCCACCACGGATCCTCTGACCGGAATATACAACCGGCGCTATTTCATGGACTACGCCACCAAGGAGTTTTTACGTTCCCATCGCTATTCACACACATTTTCCGTGATCCAGATGGATATCGATCATTTCAAAAAAATAAATGATACCCATGGCCACGCGGTTGGCGATGAAGTGATTAAAGCCTTTACCGCCAACTGTCTGGAGGTTCTTCGGGAATGCGATGTTTTGGGCCGCATGGGCGGTGAAGAGTTTTCCATTATATTGCCGGAAACCGATCTGGCCGGGGCACTGATAGTCGCGGAACGATTTCGTCAAACCATCGCCGAGCTGAAGGTCTTTGTGGACGACCAGATCATCCACTTCACGGTCAGCATCGGGGTCACCAACCTCCGCCAAGATGACGCCGGCCTTGAGGCTGTTCTGCGAAGGGCGGACGAAGCCCTGTATCTTGCCAAGAACGGCGGGCGAAACAAGGTGGTTTCAACCGGCTAACAGTTAAACGGACCGGATTTTTTGCCAGATGGGCAGGGAAGGGCTGAGTTTCTCAAAACGGCTGTCCTGGCCGATTGCTTCACTGTTTTTGTGGTTGGCAATGAGAATAGCCCCAGTCTTCATGCTGTCTTCAATGAGCTTTTCAAAGCGCAACTGCTGAACGCGTCCGGAAAATGGCCGATAGTAGTAAATAACCTCATACTCTCCATAGCCCTCATAAGTCCAGATGTCCGCCTGGGCGATGCGTTCCTCGCCGATGAGCTTGGCCGCCACCCGAAAGGGATATTCATCCTTCTCAATGCCGTACACGTCAAAGCCGAATTGCTCACCAATGACCAGGACATTGCCGATACCGCAGCCCACGTCGAGCAGGCGGGGCAGGGGTGCTGCCGGATTTTCCCTGTCAAGGCCGAGAAAAGAGCTGACAAAGCCGAGCTGGTCAAAGATCTGCCGGGTATCCATGGCAACAAAGGGGTATTCGCAGTCGGTATCATTGCGCGTTTCCCGGGCTGCGTCACGACTGTAAAATCCGACAAAACGGTTGATGACGTTAAAGAAAATATCTTCGCGTTCTTCTTGCATGGGGTCCTGATAATTAAATGGTCGGTGAAGTGTTTCTGTCCTGTTTGATGGGAGTATAGCGCGATCGGCCATTATTGGGGAGATATATATGATCTGCGGATCACAGGAGATGCGTAGCCTTGTTTTTCGGAAGGAATATGGAGGATGCATCCGGGGTCAGTCTGTCGCGCAGCATAGCGCCAAACGCCTCTGCCTGAACCGGCGGGCTGAACAGGTACCCCTGAATTTCCGTGCAGTTGCGTCTTTGTAAAAACTCGAGTTGTTCAACGGTCTCCACTCCTTCCGCCACCATTTCCATCCCCAGGCTGTTGGCCAGGGTAAGTATGGTCATGGCGATGGCGACGCTGCTCGGTTCGTCAGGCAGATCTTTTACAAAAGACCGGTCCATCTTGATGGTGTCGAAAGGCAATTTACGTAGATAGTGCAACGAGGAGTAACCGGTTCCGAAATCGTCCAACGCCAGGCGTATCCCCAGGGCCTTAAATTCCAGCAACAGGGCGATGGCTGTCTGTTCGTTGACCATGACCGCACTTTCCGTGATTTCCAACTCCAGCCGGTCAGGAGGAAAATTCGTTTCTCGCAAAATGGTGACCACGCTTGAAAGGAGATCTTTCTGCATGAACTGCCTGGGGGAAAGATTCACTGACAAGGTAAGGCGATCATCATGTTCCCGCAGCCATGCACCAGCGGCCAGACAGGCCTGACGTAACACCTGCTCGCCGATGGAAACGATGAGGCCTGTTTCCTCGGCAAGCGGAATAAAATCAAGCGGAGAAATCAGTCGCCCGTCTACAGTCCGCCACCGAGCCAACGCTTCCATGCCGACGATGCGGCCGGTTGCCAATGACACCTTGGGTTGATAAAAAACCTGGAATTGTTTTTTGTCCAAGGCTTTACGCAGGTTGTTTTCAAGGGAAAGACGACGCACCACCTGAGCGTTCATAGTTTTGGTAAACAACTGGTATTTGTTTTTTCCTTCTTCCTTTGCTCTATACATCGCCAGTTCCGCATTCTTGAGCAGAATGCCCGCATCATTCCCATCTTCTGGGTAAAAGGTGATGCCTATACTGACGGTTATTACGGTTTCATAAATGGACAAATTGAAGGGGAGGGCAAAGGCGGCGATAATTGTCTCCGCCACAGGGATGGCCTCCTGAGCATTGGATATCTGTTCGAGAAGAACAGCAAAATCATCCCCGCCCAAACGAGCTATTGTCGTGTCCTGTGGCAGAGACGCATTGAGTCGTTCGGCCACCTGTTGCAGGAGAAGATCGCCCACTGTATGACCCAGACTGTCGTTAACATGTTTGAAGTTGTCCAGGTCAATGGTTAAAACAGCGACATGTTTCAAGCTCCGCTGGGCATGGTTAA
>JAHJTI010000018.1 GCA_018829945.1 Pseudomonadota bacterium
AAGGACATTAGCCTTGTCCACCGAGGTGACGATTTTGCGGCGCAACCGGGCGGCGTCAAAGGCGCGGCGCGCTATGCGTTCGATCTCCCAGCGATGGTAGACCATGGTGTCGAAGGCTTTTTCGTTGGCTCCTGAGCCTTCCCTGCCTTTGGGCTGGCCGAAGTATATGTCGCCGGTGAGTTCGCGCACGCAAAGAATGTAAAAGCCGTCTCCGACAATATCGGCCCGCAAGGGGCTGGCAGCGGCCAGAGATTTGAATATCCGTGCCGGGCGGAAGTTGCAGAACAACTCGAAGTGTTTTCTGAGCGGCAAAAGGGCGGCGCGTTCCGGCTGCTGGGCTGGAGGAAGCGATTCCCATTTGGGGCCGCCCACCGAACCGAAAAGGATGGCGTCGCCGGCCTCGCACAAGGCGAGAGTCGAGGCGGGCAGAGCCTCGCCGTGATTGTCGATGGCGCAGCCGCCAACATCTGCATGTTCGTAGGAGAGACTGAAGCCGAATTTCTGCTGGACCGCGTCCAAGACCTTGATTGCTTCCTGCATCACTTCCGGGCCGATTCCGTCACCGGCCAATACCGCAATTTTTTTCATCTGGCATTTCCTTGCTGTGTTTCGGAGCCGTTATAAAAGGGCCAATGCTTTAGGCATCGCGCGTCGGCTCGTTGTGCTGTTTTTGAGTTGCAGCGATATGGTTTGCTGCAACAAATTGATTTAAGATGGGCCGTTCCCTGCAAGGAATAGTCCGGGGCAACAACATACCTGATCAGGGCAAAGATGCGCAAGATCAATGTGCTTGTTTCTTCAAGGAAAAGGATACTGTAAGGGACGATCAGCGGAATGAGTAAGCGATATGGACCCGGTTGTCGATCAGTTGCGTTTCATAACTTGGCAGGTTGCTTCGGGCCGGGCCATTGACAACCCGTCCCTCAAGATCAAAGGCGCCACCATGCCCGCTTGAGCAGGCCAGTATTCCCTGTTCCGGAAGCAGAACTTCGTAGCCTGCATGGGTACATTGCGATGAAAAAGCCGCGATCCGCGTTTCCGAAACCCTGGTGACGATAAGGGGTTTTGCCTGTCGGGTTATTTCAATTTTCAGGCCGCTGCCAATGGTATTAAGTGCGCGGTAGCGGCTCTCATTAAGATCAAGAACGATTTTTCCCTGCTCAATGACAAGGTCGGCAAGCCGATTTTCTCCGGCATCGTTGCTTGTGCATGCGCCGGCAAGCAGGCTGAAGGAAGAAAGCATCACCACGAGCCTTCCGGAGTCGAAGAGAAATTTTCGGCGATTCACTAAGTCATCAGAAAACGCATTCTTCATTTTCATTGATCTCCCAAGGGGTGACGGCTGTTTTGCCCTTGACATTTGAGGGGGGGTTGTATGCAATGAATGTATTATAGCATGCATGATTCTCATCCGTTTTCAGCCTGAATATTCCGGAAGCAATTCCTGTAATATTTTCGGTGGCGTGGGTGCGAGTAGACGTTTGTTCATTTAGGTAATACCATGGCCGAAACCAAGAAAAATAGAGAAAGTATAACCCTGTCGCTGGCCTTTCCCCTGGCTGTTGCCCTGATGCTCAGCCTTGCCGCTTCCTTGTATGGGATGCATTGGGTGCAACAGCAGAACACCAAACAGCGATTGTATGATGAGGCGTTTCGCGGGCAGGAGGTGTTTCGTTCACTGCTTGAAACGGAAACGAAGCAGTTGCAGATGCGGATTGAAATTTACCAGGCGAACCCGGAACTGCAGGAAGCTTTTCTGTCAAGGGATCAGTCACGGATACTAAAGATTCTTGGTCGTCTTGGTCTTAAAGTGTCCGAAATTGGCGGCATGGGCCAACTGTTTCTCGTGGATGCCGAAATGAAACTTGTTTTTTCTTCTGATTCCCGCATGCCTCCGGGGAAGGTTCTTACCCAGCAGATGATCAGGCAAGCTGCAGGATCGCATAAGATGGCCCATGGCCTAGAACTGGATCGGGAGGGAAGGCTTTTCTTGCGGGTCGTGGTTCCATGGGTTGTGACGGGCGGGGAAACGGGATATGTGGAGATGGGGCAAGACATCAGCCTCTTTGTTCCTAAACTAAAAGAGATTCTAGGCTACGAGATATTCATCACGGCCCAAAAAACCGGGATTGATTTTAAGCAATGGGATGCGGGGGCTGCGGCCGGACGCAAGGCCGGAAGTTGGCAGGAGCTGAAGGAATGTGTGGTTCTGGCCCGCACCATGACCGCCCCGCCGGCAGTTTTATGCGAGGCTCTTATGGGTGGATCAACCCAGGGTTTTATAAGAACACTCGATTTCACCGAGGGAGAAAGACATTTTCGGGGTGGTTTTGTCGATCTCCTTAATCCTGCTCAAGTGCATCTCGGTACCCTGGTAATGCTGCAGGATGTTACCAGCGAAGTTGTTTCCCTATGGGCCATGGCTCTCTATCTGGGCGGAGTGGGCCTTGCCATAGCGCTAATGTTCTTTCTCTTTTTTTATCTTTATATTTCAAGGCTGGATCGCAAGCTGGCCACGAATCAGGCACATCTTCGGGAGACCATTGCAGATAGGGATATTGCCCTGTCACAAACCTCAACTATGCTCCAGCGTGATATTGCCCGGCGTGAAGAGGTGGAGCGCGAGTTCCAAAGAATATGCCGTCAGAATCAGTTGGTTCTCGATTCCATCGGTGAGGGAATCTTCGGTCTCGATTCAAAAGGAAATCATACCTTTGTCAACCCGCAGGCCGCCAGGATGCTGGGCTATGAACTCGAAGAGCTTGTCGGCCAGCCAAGCCATGCTCTCTGGCACCATAGCCGCCGCGACGGCACTCATTTTTCGGGCAAAGAATGCCCTATCTATCAAACCATCTGTGATGGGAAAGTTCATCA
>JAHJTI010000019.1 GCA_018829945.1 Pseudomonadota bacterium
AAATTCCCCTTTCCTCTAATGCACCGACATTTTTTTGTCAACAAAAAAGAATCCCCGGCAATCGGGGGCAGGGGAAGGGTGCACGACAATTCAGGTTGACCAGTTTGCTCTGATCTTTTAGGATACCAGCCATTGTTTTTCATCGGCGTTTTGCCGGTATTATTTTCACACTGTCCGAAAAGGTTCATTGCATGAGCAGCAAGCCGAAAATCAAAAAAAAATCCGTGGTAAGCTCCGAGCTCAAGGCCCAGAAAAATGAAGAGGCCATGATTGCCGGAATTCTGGAAGGTAGCCCCGACGGGGTCGGCGTGGCGGTTATCCGTCTGGAATGCGGCTGCCGGAAGATGGCAGCGGTTGACTGCACAGGGGAGCCCGCCAGCAAGGTAATCATCTACCGTGATGACGCCGAAAGCATCTGTGAAGCCTGCAAACAGGACAACGGCGCCTTTTCCAGAGTGCTGACCCAGTTTATCCACTGGCAGGAACCCATGCCCGATGGCGCCACCAGAATGAAAATCGAAGCCAAAGTCCTCGGCGCTTACACCAGCCACTGAACCCTGCTGAAGATATTACCCTTGCGACGCGCGGAACTCCCGCGCTTTCGCCACGAGGGCCGGGGCCCATGATGGTGTGCCCAGAGCATGAATATGGGTATACAGGGCCAAAACGTTTTTGAATACCAGCCCATCCCTTCCTCCGGAAAACCCCACTCCTCGCTCCATCCGCAAGGCCAGCCGGGCGACCTCCCCTTCCCATTTTTCAACCCGGCTGTAGCGAAATTCATGCCCCTTGATCTCTGTCCCCTCCTGGTAATAGGGATTGTGCCCATCGGCCAACAACACCGTATAGCCATGGGCCTGAGGTTTTTTCATCAGACCGAACCGCACCGGAAAAAGGCCCACCAGAGGGAAAACATCCTCGCCGAGCACCATACTCTCGCCAAGATAGATCAAACCGCCACATTCGGCATAAATCGGCAGCCCGGCTTCGGCTGCTCGTTTCAAGGATTCCCGAAAGGAAACATTGGCGGACAGCTCACGGGCACTGGTTTCGGGAAAGCCCCCGCCGATATACAGGCCGTCGAGCAACGGCAATTCCTTTGCGGTCAGGGCATTGATCTCAACCAGGTCAGCACCGCATCGTGCCAGCGCCTCCAGATTTTCCGCATAATAAAACTGAAAGGCCGCATCCTTAAGGATGCCAATCCGCACCTGCTCTTTTGCCTCATTCAAACTCGGGGCCGCCACTTCCGGCTCACTGGCGCAGCCCGCCATCATTTTTTCTATCCCGGCAAGATCAAGATAGCGCATCGCCTTTTTGGCCAGCCCTTGCACTGCCGCATGGGCTCCTGCATGCTCCGGACAGGGTGTTATCCCCAGATGCCGCTGCGGAAAGGCGTCCTCCCTGGACCGGGGCAAGGCGCCCAGGACCGGAATGCCTGTATAGTGTTCAACTGCCTGCCGGACAAGGGCCTCGTGCCGGGCTGTGCCTACCCGATTTAAAATCACGCCGCCGATTGTAACATCAGGATCGAATCGCTGACACCCCAGCACCAACGCAGCCACGGTCCGGGTGGTTTTGGTACAGTCGACCACCAACAGCACCGGCAGACCCAGGGTTTTAGCAAGTTCGGCAGTGCTGAAAGTCCCTTCCGCATCAACCCCGTCATACAGGCCGCGGTTTCCTTCGATAATAACCAACTCCCTTTCGTACGCATGGGTACGGAAAGAACGGCTGAGTGCTTGCGAATCCATAAGATAGGGATCAAGGTTGTAACAGGGGTACCCGGCAGCCAGGGCAAGCCAGCCGGCATCAATATAGTCCGGACCTTTTTTAAAAGGAACGACCTGGCGCCCTTGTCCGGAAAAGGCTGCAACCAATCCCACCGCAACAACGCTCTTGCCCGCGCCGCCACCCAACCCGGCCACCACCAACCCTTTTGCTGAACGTCCTTGATCTGCGGCCAAACCCTTCCCTCCGGTAGTTCATCATTTGCCGTTACCTGTTGACCCTGACTCTCAAGCCAACACAACCTGCAGCAAAAAATATTTCGTTACAGCCACTGATTTTCAGTTTTCTGATCATCCGCGCTCAGAAAACCACCTGGCGTTCGCGCTGTCAAGCGGTTGCGGCAACCAGACCGAGATGACACTATTTCTATCCGGCAAAGATTTTGACGAAGTTTTCACCATATGGTACTTTTGCCCACTTGCACACCGGCGTGGTCATGCTTATATATATCCCACTTTGGCTGTTTGCCGGAGCTTTGCGCCCCACAATCTTTTTTCTGAAACGCCATCTGCTTTTTCCCGAGATTACAAAGCGGATTTAGGATTTTCAACCATTTTGAAGAATGAGGATGCCCCATGTCTGCTCAACAGGAAGATCTGAACAAGATCATTGAAGAACTGAAACAAAAATGCATTGAACTCCCGGATAATATCGTGGCCCACCATCATCTTGCTCTGGTCTATCGCAAGGCCGGAAGAACAGATGATGCCATGCGCTCGCTGGAAAGATGCCTGGAAATAGACCCCCACGCCGTGGAAGCACTCATCAACATCGGAGCCATGCATTTTGAACAGGGTGAACTGGACAAGGCGCTGGCAGCAAACCAGGCCGCGGTTCAGGTCAATTCGTCCCTGGCCCAGCCCCACAACAACATCGGTCTCATCTGGCAGCAGAAAGGCGAAAGCGAAAAAGCCATCGAGGCCTATACCATGGCCACAATGAACGATCCCAAAATGCACATGGCCTGGATCAACCTGGCCTCAGCCCATGTCATGGCCGGCAATTTCGAGCTTGCGGTCAAAGCCGCCAAAGAAGCGGTAAAGCTTGAACCGGATGCCCCCATGGCTCACAACAACCTCGCTGTGGCGCTCTATTACAACAAAGATTTCCAAGCAGCCAAAAAATCGCTGGCCAAGGCGAAGGATCTCGGCTATTCGGTTGACCCGCGCCTTGCCGAGGCTATT
>JAHJTI010000171.1 GCA_018829945.1 Pseudomonadota bacterium
CAGGAACTGAACCTGCATGCCCACCGCTATTACGTACTGGATGCCCCCACCCTTGCCGACGCAGAATACGACCGCCTTTTCCAGGAGCTCGCAGCCCTGGAAAAACAGCATCCCGAGCTGATCACCGCCGATTCACCGACCCAGCGGGTGGGCGGCGTTCCCCTTGCCCAGTTTGAGACGGTGGCGCATACCCTGCCCATGCTGAGCCTGGAAAACGCCTTTGACAGTGACGACCTCGTCGATTTCGAAGTGCGCCTCTTTAGGTTCCTGCACAGCACCGAACCGATCTCCTATGTGACCGAGCCGAAGCTCGACGGGCTGGCTGTTGAACTCGTCTATGAAGAGGGGCTGTTCACCCTCGGCTCCACCAGGGGAGATGGCGTGCTCGGCGAGGACATCACCCGGAACCTGAAAACCATCCCGGCCATTCCCCTGCGCCTTTTGAGCCCGGGGGGGGCACCTGTTCCCAAACGCCTTGAGGTACGGGGCGAGGTCTTTATAGGGCTGACGGATTTCAGGAAGCTCAACGAAGAGCGCGCCAAGAGCGGGGAACCCCTTTTTGCCAACCCGAGAAATGCTGCGGCCGGTTCTCTGCGCCAGCTCGACCCAAAAATAACCGCAACCCGCCCCCTTGATTTTTACGCATACGGAGTGAGCGATGCAAAGATGCTGCCATGCGCGCATCAGTATGATCTTCTGCAATATCTCGGCAGACTTGGCTTCAAGATCAACCCCCTGGTCCATCTCTGCCGAAACATCACAGAAACGATCAGCCAATTCACCCAGCTCCAGATCCAACGGGCAGAACTGGCCTACGATATCGACGGCATGGTGGTAAAGGTCAACGACTTTCCCCTGCAGGAACGCTTGGGCGCCAAGGCCCGCAGTCCGCGCTGGGCCATCGCCGCCAAATTTCCCGCCTCCCAGGCCACCACCCGGCTGCTTTCTGTCGAATTCGGGGTGGGAAGAACCGGGGCGATCACCCCGGTTGCCATTCTCGAGCCGGTGCAAATCGGCGGGGTCACGGTAAGCCGGGCCACCCTGCACAACGAGGACGAGCTGCGCCGAAAAGGGTTGATGCTGGGAGACACTGTCCTGGTCCAGCGGGCCGGCGATGTGATTCCCGAGGTGGTCAAGCCGGTGGTGGAAAACAGAACCGGGCAGGAACAGACCATCGCCATGCCCACCGCTTGCCCGGAGTGCGGTTTTTCGCTGATTCGAGCCGGACAGGAGGCGATAACCCGCTGTCCCAATCCCAACTGCCCTGCCCAGCGGGTGCGGGGCTTGATCCATTTCACCGGCAAAAGCGGCATGGATATAGAAGGGTTGGGCAAAAAAGCGGTGGAGCAACTGGTCAGCCAGGGGCTTGTTCAGGATATCCCGGATATCTACCAGCTGAAGGTTGAAACCCTGGCCGCCCTCGATGGCTGGGGGGACAAATCGGCGGAAAATGCGGTGCGCGCCGTTCAGGGGAGCAGAAATCCCACCCTGGGAAAATTTCTGGCCGCGCTCGGCATCCGGCATGTGGGCGAAGTAACCGCCCAGCTTCTTGCCCGCCATTTCACCTCACTTGACCGCCTTGTGTCAGCGGGAGAAACTGATTTTTTACAAATTGAAGGTATCGGCACACAGATGGCGACAAGTCTGGTGGATTATTTCCAGGACCCCGCAGTCCGGGAAATGCTGGATCGTCTTAAGGAATTGGGAATCAACGTTCAGGAAGAAAAACATACTGCGGAAACCGGCGGCGGATTGACAGGCAGCGTCTTTCTTTTCACCGGGGGACTGACCCATCTCTCCCGGCATGAGGCCAAGGCCCGGATCAAGGAATTAGGCGGCCAGGTGGCCACCGGCATCAGCCGCAAGGTAACCCATGTGGTTCTGGGGGACAGCCCCGGCAGCAAATTGAGCAAAGCCCGGGAATTGGGCTTGACCGTTATCACAGAGGACGAATTTCTGCGGCTTATCGGCCGCTGACCGGTATCTGATCGTTACGCACGGAAAGAAAGGAGCGGTTCATGGCAATAAAGCGGGTGGTGGCACGAGTTGAAGGGTTAGTCCAAGGAGTCTATTTTCGTGATTATGCCCAAAAAGAAGCCCGAGAACTCGGATTGAGCGGTTGGGTGCGGAACCGGCCGGACGGCTCGGTGGAGGCAGTGCTTGAAGGTGAGACGGAAAAGGTAGAGCAAATGCTGGCCTGGCTGCACATCGGCTCGCCCCAGGCTGAGGTCCGGGAGGTCCAGGTGACCGAGGAACAGCCCCTTGGCGACAAAACAGCCTTTGCCATTCGGTATAATTGAGACAAAGTGGGGCAAGATAAATTCAGTATTTTTTGATTGTCAGTATAGCGGCTTGACTTGACAGTAGGCGAAGGAAGACCATCTTAATTGACATTTTCCCGTATCTGCCGTAGAATCCGCCCTTTTATGTTAAGGGAAATACTTTTTTCCGGCGAGGAGCAGAATGGAAACCGAAATTTCAACCCCCCGCAGGGTTCCACAAAAAAGCCGGGCGCGTATCCGCTGCCCGCACTGCGGTAACGATACCGATTTCTTTGAGATCGCCGACGGGGTTGTCCTGACCACCCGCTATCAACAGAATGACGATGGGAGCTTTACCCAGGAAGGCGACGAGTCGCAGGTTTTAGGCGAGATCAAGTTTTTTTGCGGCGAATGCAACCAGGATCTCTCCGAGTATCACAACCACTTTCTGGAAATGCTTTTCTAG
>JAHJTI010000172.1 GCA_018829945.1 Pseudomonadota bacterium
GCCACGGCTGATTCCGGGATGCGCGGCTGGCTGGGCGAGGTGTTGTACGATTTTCCCTCGCCAAACTACGGTGCGCCTGAAAACGGCATATCGTATCTGGATGAGCTGATGGCAGAGTATCGTAATCACCCGCTTGTTTCTGTAACCGTTGACCCGCATGCCGTGTACACCTGTTCCCCTGATTTACTCAAGCGTCTTAAAAGCGTGGCGGAGAAACATGGGGTTGCCTATGTTATTCACCTTGCTGAAACCAGGGATGAGGTGAAGGAGTGCCTCACCAAATATGGGCACACTCCGGTCATGCACCTTGACGCCTTGGGTATTCTTGACAGTCAGGTGGTGGCTAACCATTGCGTGGTGCTGAACGAGCGGGAGATCGACCTGCTTGCTGAAAGAAATGTCAAGGTGGCTCATTGCCCTGAAAGTAACATGAAGCTTGCTTCGGGCGTGGCTCCGGTTGTAGAAATGCTGGCGGCCGGCGTTACTGTTGGGTTGGGGACAGACGGCGCAGCCAGCAACAACGATGTGGACATGTTTGGGGAAATGGACACCGCAGCTAAACTGCACAAGGTGCATCGGCATGACCCCACGGTGATGAGCGCCGAAACCACTTTGAAGATGGCTACCTATGGTGGCGCTCAACTCCTTGGAGCAGAGACCGTTATCGGCAGTTTGGAGCCGGGGAAAAAGGCTGACATCATTGTTTTGGATATGAATAAACCGCACCTGACTCCTATGTACAACATCCCTTCTCATTTGGTGTATGCGGCCAAGGGGAGCGATGTGGTGCATTCCGTGATTAACGGCAGGGTGGTGATGCGGGATAGGCACCTGCTCACCATGGAAGAGGATGCTGTTCTTGATAGATTGCGGGAGATTGGCCTGCAGATTTCCGGATTGGTCAGGCCGGGGCGGGGGTGAGGTGCATCCGGGGAAAAAGAGAGGTGTCAGGCCACAGCGCTGGAAGTAAAGCTGAATACAATTCTATCCCTTGCTGCTCTTCTGGAACTGACGCAAGGCTGTGGTTGAAAGGTAGGTAAATCCGGCAATGATAATGATGGTCGGGCCGCTGGGCAGATCAAAGCTGTAACTGATCGCCAGGCCGGAACCGATAAAGGCGGAGCAGCACAGGGTGGCCAGCACCATCATCTGCCAGAGACCCTTGGCAAAGTTGCTCGCCACAGCCGCCGGCAGGGTCAGCAGGGCGATGACCATGACAATTCCCACCACCCGGACCAGCAGCACTACGGTCAAGGCAGTCAGGCAAAGCAAGAGCAGATAATACAGATCGGTGCGGACTCCGCGCAGCCGTGCATACTCCTCGTCAAAACATACGGCCAGGAATTTATGGTAAAACAGGGTGGCGATTCCCACCACCAGACCGTCCAGCACCAGCACCATCCACAGATCAAATTCCGAGATCAAAAGAATATTTCCGAACAGATAGCTCATCGGCTCGACATAACCGGGAGTCTTGGCGATAAACAGCAAACCGATGGCCATGCCGATGGCCCAGAGGGCGCCGATGGCGGTGTCTTCCCGCTGGTTGGCGTGGAGACTCACCAAGCCGATGATGATGGCTGCCAGAAGCGCCGCCACGATGGCCCCGGTAAGGGGGCCGAACCAGGTGATGCCAAGTTTGTGCTGGCAGTAAAGTCCCGCGCCTATGCCGCCGAGCACGCAATGGGCGATGGCCCCGGCGATGTAAGTGATCCGGCGGGCCACCACGTAGGTCCCGATGATGCCGAATGCCAGGCTTGCCAGGATGCCGGCAGCAAAGGCGTAGCGCAGGAAAGGGATGGCAGGGTCGGATAAGGCGTCAAGAAATTCCATGGGTGCAGTGTCCTTCCGGTGAGCAGCGGTGATCGTGTCGGATCATGCGGATGTCCCCGCCGTACATGTTGCGGATCAGTTCGCCGGTCAATTCGCTGGTAGGGTGGAGCACAACCTGGCGGTTGACGCAGACAATGCTTTTGAAAAACTTCGAAGCAAAGCCGACATCGTGGGTGACCAGCATAACGGTGAGCCGTTCGTTGAGCTTGGTGAGCACCTCAAAGAGATGTTCTTCGGAGGCGGCGTCAATGTTAGCCGTGGGCTCATCAAGAATCAAGAGCTCGCCTCCGGCGGCCAGCGCTCTGGCAATAAGGGTTCGCTGCCTTTGTCCCCCTGAGATTTCAGCAAACAGACGGCCGGCCAGATCCGTCAATCCCATTTCTTCAAGGGCTGCCAGGGCGGCCTCGCGGTCTGCCTTGCGGTATGCGCCGCAGAAAAGTCGATCCAGCCTCCCCATGAGGACGACGTCGAGCACCGTTACCGGAAACTGCGGATCGTAGCGGGCGTATTGCGGAACATAACCGATCCGCAAGCGGCTTTTCTCCGGTGATTCACCCAACACCTCAATTTTTCCCCGTTCGGGGGTGAGCAGGCCGAGCATGAGTTTGAGCAGAGTTGTTTTGCCGCCGCCGTTGGGACCGACGATACACAGTGAATCTCGAGCCATGATCTCCAGATTGACGTTCTCCAGGATTAGCGTGCCGTTGTAAGAGAAATCAAGGTCTTGAATATGTACGGCTATCTCTTGTTTGCTGGTGTCGTCCATGTTTTTTTCCTTCATTCAGGATACTTCACTGTTTCAACGAATGTTGGATGGCTGCTCCGATAGCGGTGAGATTATCCAGCACTTCACGATCCAGAGGATCAATGGGGGAGACGGTTCCGTTGATCGCTTTAGCCACGGTCTCAGCGCTTTTGCTGTCGAATTGCGGCTGAACAAAGATGGTTTGTACCCCATCTTCTTTTGCCTGTCGAATAAGAGCGATAAGCTGTTTCGGCGAAGGTGATTTTCCGCCGATCTCCACCCCTTTTTGTTTCAGCCCGTAGGCATGGGCAAAATAGCCAAAGGCCGGATGGAAAACGTAAAAGGTCTTTCCCTGATGCGGGGCTAGAGCTGTGATCAGGCGTCTGTCCACAGTGTTTATTTCGTTTATCAGCGAAGCAAGGTTCTTTTGCAGGATTTCTTTATTTTCCGGCATTGCGGCGATAAGCGCTGCCGCTATATTGTCGGCCATGGTGCGAAGGTTGTCAGCGGCGAGCCAGATATGGGGGTCCGCAACATTGGTGGAGCTTTCTTCGTTGGCGTGGTCCTTGTGATGGTGTGACTCCAGGAGTGGTAATCTGGCAATGCCCCGGGTTGAATCCACGATCTGCAGTCGGCGATTGTTGGGCGCTATCTTGGCTAACAGTTGTTTCTCAAAGGGGATATCCACGGTGAAAAACAGGGTGGCACCGGCCAGGGCTGCTGCCTGACGCGGGGTTGGTTCAAAGGTGTGCGGGTCACGTCCTTTGCCGACCAGAGTGTGTACCTGTACCGCATCGCCACCGATTTTTTCGGCTAAATAAGCCTGGGGTGGGACGGTGACAAAAATTTGCGTTCTTGCTGTTGCCGTAGGTGTTGACGAGGCAGCATGTGCGCCGGTTACGCAGGAGAGGATTGCGGCTGCAATAACAGCGGTATTCAGGAAGGCGCGAAGGTTCAATGTCGGCATGAAATTTCATCGCTCCCGCAGACCAGATGCACTGCCTTGCATGAGTCGCATTTTTGCAGGGAGTGCGTGTTGAGAAATTTTGCCCAGTGCGTGCGTTGTTCCGAAGTCAGGATGCCGGTGCCCTGGCAGAGCGGGCAACTGTTTTCAAGGGCGTTCAGGATGGCGGTTCTGATGAATTCTGATTTGTTCGGAACCCTGTGCAGGGCCTTGGCCAGCGTCTCATCTGCCTTGAAGGTGATTGTCTCCTGCTTTTTGTTACCCATGTTTCTCTCCTGAAATATTATTACTTCTTTCAAAGTAGTAATACAAAGTATTACCCGTGTAAACCGCAATATTTAGAGTACCTCTCCTGTCGGGTCTAAATATCGGCAATGAAAAGGGGGGTTGCTTCTTCCTTTTCTTGTGGTATACATAAGTTGATTTGCTTTTTTCCCGTTAGTGTTTTGAGGGGATTACACCATTAACGCTGTCACCTGAAAGGGGTTTCTCATGTTTGGACTTGGAATGCCGGAGCTCATTATTATTCTGGTGATCATCGTCATTATTTTCGGAGCAGGCAAATTGCCTGAAATCGGTGCGGGAATAGGACAGGGCATCAAGAATTTCAAAAAAGCCACCCGCGATGCTGACAAGCAGGAGAAAATTGAAGAAAAAGATAAGGAAGGCACCTCTGGTCCTGCCTGATTCGATATTATTTTTGGATGTACTGAATTTATACAAGGAGAATGCATATGTTTGGCTTGGGTACTCCGGAATTGGTTGTTATCTTGGGCATCGCCTTTCTGGTCTTTGGCGGAAAGAAGCTGCCGGAAATCGGTTCAGGCCTTGGACAGGCCATTTCGTCCTTCAAAAAAGGATTGCACGAGACGAAAGAAGCTGTGCCGGGAGTGAAAGAGGTCGCTTCTCTCAAGGAGGAAGTCGGCAAGGTGAAGGATTTGGTCAAGTAACGTAACAGAGTGTGATTTTTTGAGTGCACAAGGCAGGCGGATACAATGTATCTGTCTGCCTTTTTTTTGTCTCATATCCTGCTTGTAATCTCAGGTGTTTTCCATATACAATTAGCCTTGCTGCGCGAGGCGGTAAACTTCCGCCGCAATTCTTTTATTCGCTCCGCGTTACATATAATACATTTGCTGGAGGTTGCATGACAGTATTGCATCGCATTTTTTTGCTCCGAGGAAGCATTTTTTGGCGTCAGGGTATGATTGCTTGTTTTCTGCTCGGCTGCTTTTTTCTTGTCGGGTTCGTTGCTCCTTCGATCGCCTCGGATAATCCTGATCTTGTCAAAACGATACAGGGGCAGAAAAAAGAAATCATCAATGGCGTGGCCTGCTCCCCGGACGGTAAAAAAATTGCTGCAGCCGGAGACGATGGGTATATCAGTGTTTGGGATATTGCTTCGGGTAAAATTCTGTTCACTTTGGGCAAGGATTTGCTCAGCGCGGACGCGGTTGCTTTCTCACCCGATGGTCAGTTGCTTGCCGCTGCCGTGTCGGCGGGGGGACGACGCGGTCATGCCGTTCAGGTGTGGGATTTGGCCACCGGTCAACTTGTGCATGATATGCGCGAACACACCCAATTGATCACAGATCTTGATTTTTCTCCGGACGGCAATCGCATCGCTTCGGTAGGCAACGATAATACTTTGCGGATCTGGAATGTGAAGTACGGGACCCTTGAGACCACCCAGAAGGAAACCAAGAACAACCTGTTGGCCGTTGCCTATTCGCCGGACGGCAGAAATATTGTGGCCACCGAAAACTGGGACGGAAAAATCGAGATGTGGGATGCTGTCAATGTACGCCTTATCCGATCGATTCAGGGTCATGCCGATTGGGTACTGTGTGTTGCTTACTCCCCGGATGGTAAGGAATTCGTTACCGGTAGCAGGGATGGATCAGTGTATGTCTGGAATGCAGAATCAGGCGCTCGCTTGAGAGTATTGCGGGACCCTGAGTTGGATGCAGTGAACAGCGTCGCCTTTTCCCCGGATGGGCGTTATGTCGTGGCCGCGACCCAAAGCAGAAATATTTTGTCCTGGCCGAAAACCGGAGGGAAGTTGTTTAACTTTTTTGCAGGACACGACCTTTCCGTAACTTCCCTGGCATTTTCTTCCGGGAAATATCTTGTTTCTTCGGGGCTGGATGGCTCGATCCGTATTTGGAACGGTCCTGGGCAGGGAGGCCCGGATACTCTCTATGCCCAGGCCGAGAAATATGAGACAGGGACAGATCCTATGGATCAGGACCTTGCTCTGGCCGCGAAGCTGTATCAGCAGGCAGCAGAACAAGGTCAGGTCGAAGCCATGTTCCGGCTTGGCACCATGTATAGTCAGGGCAAGGGGGTCGGTAAAAATCCGGATGAGTCTCGGAAATGGTGGGCTCTTGCCGCAGAAAAGGGCCATTCGTCAGCCAAGGCGCAATTGCTTGCAGGACAGAAGGTTGTCACGGCAGTTGCTGCGCCGCCACCTCTAGCAAAGATAGAGGAGCCCCATGTTCAGGCCCAGGCCGAACCCAAGTCCATGGAGCCGGAGGATAAAAAAATCAGAGTGGCAGCGAAGGAGCCGCAGAAGCCGGAACAGGCGACCAGGGTTGCTTCTTTGTCGGTTGCGGGTGCTCAGGCTGTTCCGTTTTCGGTTTCCAAGGATAAAAATACCCTCTATGAGGACGGATTGCGTTTTTTCAAGGGCGAAGGGGTTGCCAGGGATTATTCAAAGGCCTATAAGCTCTTTGTCGAGGCAGCCGAGATGGGTCAGGCCAAAGCGCAGTATCGGCTTGGTTTTATGTTCAGCCTTGGCAGGGGTGTGAAAAAAAGTGATAAGGAAGCGGTCAATTGGTGGCAGAAGGCCGCCAAGCTGAATGATCCGGATGCCCAGTACTATCTTGGCTACATGTACGAGATCGGTGGCGGAGTGAAGCAGGATATGGACGAGGCCAAGAAGTGGTATCAGAAGGCCGCGGCCAACGGCAGTATCAATGCCGCGCAAAGCTTGAAGATGATTCCCTGAGCAACGAGCACGGGAATCATAAAAAAAGGCGGGGAAACCCCGCCTTTTTTTATGTCTGACGCCGGAAGCAATCACTCCCGGTTTCTGCGTTATTCCGCAGGAGCAAGTGAAGGGAAACGCTGGCTTAAAGCAAGATTCCAGACCTTGAGTTTGTCTTGAGTCTTTTCGAAAAGCTCAGCCACATCTCCCTCTATGGTTACAGAGGTAATGGTGTCACCTTGTTTGATGCTGTCGATTATTTCCTGGTCTTTGTCGCTGGCGATTTCTCCGAAAACCGTGTGCTTGCCGTCCAGCCATGGGCAGGGAACATGGGTGATGAAGAACTGGCTTCCATTGGTGCCCGGTCCGGCATTGGCCATGGAGAGGATGCCGGGCTTGGTGTGGCCGAGACTTTTATCAAATTCATCTTCAAAGTCATAGCCCGGGCCGCTGGTGCCGGTGCCTTTGGGGCAACCGCCCTGGACCATGAAATCAGGGATGACCCGGTGAAATTTGAGACCGTTGTAAAAACCGCGCCGGGCGAGATTGGCAAAGTTCGCCACGGTGTACGGAGTCTTGTCGGCGAAAAGCTTGAGGGTGATAATGCCTTTGCTTGTTGTCATTGTGGCGGTTAAATCGCTCATGATGATCCTCGTTTGTTATGAACTATCCAGCAGCACCACATCTGCTTTGGCATCGGCCAACTCATGTGCACGAGCACACTTCGCAGTCCTCTTTCGCGCATTTGCGGCACTGTTGAACAGTTACAGTTGGGATGTTTCGGGTTGTTTCGTGTGTTATTGAAGCAGTTCTTTAACGATGGCATCGCCCATGGCTGTGGTACCGATGGCCTTGCTTTTGTCCACGGCAATGTCCGGAGTATGCACACCTTTGTCGAGTACTGCGGCAACAGCCGCTTCAATGGCATCCGCCGCTGCGCCTTGATCGAGACTGAACCGGAGCATCATGGCGGCGGAGAGGATCTGGGCGATGGGATTGGCGATGCCTTTGCCGGCGATGTCAGGGGCGGAGCCGCCTGCAGGCTCATAGAGTCCGAAGCCTTTTTCGTTGAGGCTGGCAGAAGCGAGCAGCCCCATGGAGCCGGTAATCATGGCGCATTCGTCGGAAATGATATCGCCGAACATGTTGCCGCAGAGCATGACGTCGAACTGATGAGGGTTGCGGACCAATTGCATGGTGGCGTTGTCTACATAAATGTGATTCAGACTGACATCCGGGTATTCCTTGGCAATCTCGATGACCACCTCGCGCCAGAGCACCATGGTGGTGAGGACATTGGCCTTGTCCACCGAGGTGACGATTTTGCGGCGTAACCGTGCGGCGTCAAAGGCGCGGCGGGCAATGCGTTCGATCTCCCAGCGGTGGTAGACCATGGTGTCGAAGGCCTTTTCGTTTGCTCCGGAGCCCTCTCTGCCTTTGGGTTGGCCGAAGTAAATGTCGCCGGTGAGTTCGCGGACGCAGAGGATGTCAAAACCGTCCCCCACGATATCGGCCCGCAGCGGGCTGGCAGCAGCCAGAGATTTAAAGATTCTGGCCGGCCGGAAGTTGCAGAACAGCTCGAAGTGTTTTCTGAGCGGTAAAAGGGCCGCGCGTTCCGGCTGTTGAGCAGGGGGCAGCGATTCCCATTTGGGTCCGCCCACCGACCCAAAGAGAATGGCGTCGCTGGCCTCGCACACGGCAAGGGTCGAGGCGGGCAAAGCTTCACCGTGGTGATCGATGGCGCAGCCGCCAACATCAGCGTGTTCGTAGGAAAGGCTGAAACCGAATTTCTTCTGGACCGCGTCCAAGACCTTAATTGCTTCCTGCATGACTTCCGGGCCGATGCCGTCACCGGCCAATACCGCTATTTTTTTCATCTGACTATCCTTGTTCTGTTTCGGAACCGTTACGAAATAACCAATGTTTTTTGGGGAAATTGCTACGGTTCTTTATGCTGTTTCGAACTTTTTAAAACGAAAAATTTTACAACTCAGGCTTGATTTTAAATGGAACTCCCTAGCATGAGAAGCACGGGGCAACACAATACCTGATCATGACAAAGATGCGCAAGATCAATATTATTGTTTCTTGGTGACCTTTTGGGGCGATCAGCGGGATGGGTAGACGATATGGACTCGGTTGTCGATCAGTTGGGTCTCATAATTTGGCAAATTGCTCCTGGCCGGGCCATTGACAACCCGTCCCTCAAGGTCAAAGGCGCCGCCGTGCCCACTTGAGCAGACCAGTATTCCATGTTCAGGAAGCAGAACTTCGTAGCCTGCATGGGTGCATTGAGAGGAAAAAGCCGCAATCCGTGTTTCCGAAACTCTGGTGACGATAAGGGGTTTTTCCTGTCGTGTGATTTCAATTTTCAGGCCGCTGCCAATGGTATTGAGTGCATGATAGCGGCTTTCATTCAGATCAAGAACAATTTTACCCTGTTCAATGACAAGATCAGCAAGCCGATTCTCTCTGTCATCGTTGTTTGTACAGGCGCCGGCAAGTAAGCTGAAGGAGGAAAGCATCACCAGGAGCCTTCCGGAGTTAAAGAGAAATTTTCGGCGATTCCGTAAATCATCATAGGGGGGATTGTGCATTTTCCTTTATCTCCCAAGGGGTGGCGGCTGTTTTGCTCTTGACATTTGAGGGTTGATTGTATGCAATGTTAAGTGTTGTACCAAGCATGATTTTCACCCGGTCTCTACCGGAATTTTTCAGGACCATCTCCGGGGTATTTTTGTCGTGCCGGGGGTGGTGTCAACCTTGTTAACTCAGATAATACCATGGTCGAAATGCAGAAAAACAGAGAAAGTATAACCCTGTCGCTTGTTTTTCCCCTTGTTATAGCCCTTGTTATCAGTCTTGCCGCGTCCTTGTACGGAATGCGCTGGGTGCAACAGCAAAACACTAATCAGCGGGTGTTTGATGAGGCGATGCGCGGGCAGCAGTTGTTTCGCTCCCTGCTTGACACACAGGCAAAACAGTTGCAGAAACGTATAGAAATTTTACAGATGGACTCGGAACTACAGAACGCTTTTCGGGCAAGGGATACTTTGCGGCTTCAATCGGCTATTTCCAGGCCCGGGGCTGGTTCCAAGGTGGCAGGTGTCGCAGGCAAAGTGCAGCTTGTTTTGGTGGACATAGAGAAAAAATTTGTTTTTTCAGCTCACCACACCGTGATTGCAGAAGAGGTGTTGGAACGCCAGACACTCAGTACGGCTGTCCGGACGCACATGGCGGCCCATGGACTGGAACTCGACAAGGGCGGAAGGCTGTTGCTGCATGTTGTCGTTCCTTGGGTAAAAGCAGGGGGAAATAAGAGTTATGTGGAGATGAGCCAGGATATATCCCTACTTGTTCCCAACCTTAAAGAACTTTTGGGATGCGAGATATTCATTACGGTGAAAAAAACCGGAATTGATCAGAAACGGTGGGAAATTTCGACAGATTCAATGCACAATGTCGGAATTTGGAACGAGATGGAGGACTGTGTGGTTTTGGCA
>JAHJTI010000173.1 GCA_018829945.1 Pseudomonadota bacterium
CAGGGACAGCAGGACGACTCCTGGCCGTGCTGGTCTGCGCCCTGTTCCTGACTCCGGATATCTCCCAGGCAGCGATCTATACCTTTGTCGATCAGCATGGCACCGTGCATTTTACCAATGTGCCCAATGACCCCCGCTACAAGCCCGGCGTGATCCGCCCGCAGTTCCGGGGAAGCAGGTCATCGCGCCCCGGTGACCCGCGCCTCTATGAAGAACATATCCAGAGAGCAGCCAGCCGGTATGAGATGGATCCTCTGTTGATCAAGGCCGTGATCAAGGCCGAATCCAATTTCGACTGCATGGCAGTTTCCCCCAAAGGGGCCCAGGGCCTCATGCAGCTTATGCCAGGCACCGCAGCCGACCTGAATGTCTGGAACCCTTTTGATCCCCAGGAAAACATTTTTGGCGGCACCAATTACTTAAGCCAGATGATGGCCCGATTCGGGGGCAACATCAGGCTTGCCTTGGCCGCATACAATGCCGGACCGGGCAAGGTTGAAGCAGCTCGGGGAATTCCCTTGATCCCAGAAACCCAGCAGTATGTAGTCAAAGTCATCCAACATTATCGACAAATGACAGCCGCGGCTTCGCCTTCCTCCCGCTGGCTGGGGGCGGCCAACTAAAACCCATGAGCCGTCACGCGATCTTTACCATTCCCAATATGCTCACCGGGTACCGCTTCGCGGTTGCGCCGATCCTCCTCTTTTTTCTCTATCCCCAGCCCAGCGTCGAAGTCAGCCTGTTTGCTTTTTTCCTTTTTCTGACCGGCGCCCTGACCGACCTTGCAGACGGCTACTACGCCCGCAAACACAAAATCGAAACGGTTTTGGGGAAATTGATGGACCCGGTGGCCGACAAGGTCCTGGTCTGCGCGGCTCTGGTCATGCTGATCCCCATGGACAAAATTCCTGCCTGGCTGGTGTTCGTTATCCTGGCCAGGGAGTTGGTGATCACCGGCCTTCGCGGCGTAGCCGCCTCTTCGGGCATCGTGGTCGCGGCCAGCGGCATGGGCAAGCTGAAGAGTGTTTTGCAGTATACCGCACTCTGCGTCCTGATCTTCCCGCTGGGCGTCGTGCCAATCCCTTTTCTGCACGAACTGGGCGAGGCGATTCTCTATGTTTCCGCATTCATGACGGTCTGGTCGGGAGTGGATTATTTTTACCGGTTCCAGAAAATTTTTCTCGGCAGTGCCCACTGAAACAGAAGGGAAGAAGAGCGTTCTTTAGAGCTTGACAGGGCACGGCAACGCTTCTATAGTGTTCCTCCGTGCGGTCCTTCCGGGCCGTGGCGACACCATTCAGCCGGAGTGGTGAAACTGGTAGACGCACGGGACTCAAAATCCCGCGGGGGCGACCCCATGTCGGTTCGATTCCGACCTCCGGCACCACAGCACAGTCAAGGGTCAGCGGCAATACCGCTGACCCTTTTTTTTGAGCAGCGATCTGCTCGTACGTATTCCCCTCGCTATTTTTCCTGTTGGTTTCCCAGAATCCCCTTTGTATGATGTCCGAAGTTGTCCCATAAATCTGCCGTAGACCAATGCAGAAAACAGGTGTTGCCATGATCATGAATTCGGACCGTCGTATGTTTCTGCGGGGGGGGAAACCCTTGCCCATTCGACCCCCCTGGGCCTTGCCGGAAAACGAATTTCTGACTTGCTGCACCCGCTGCGGAGATTGCCTCATCCACTGTCCCCAGGGGATTCTTGCAACCGACTGGCTTGGCTACCCAACAGTTAATTTCAGCAAGGGAGGGTGCACTTTCTGCGGAGCCTGTGTCGAACACTGTTCCGAGCAGGCGCTGGTCATAGTGGAAGGACAACCCCCATGGCATTATAAAGCGGAATTTACCAAAACCTGTCTTAATAGCCAGGGCATCACCTGCCGCACCTGCGGTGAGCAATGCGACAACAATGCCATCACTTTCCATCCCTCCCCCGGCGGGCGCATCCTGCCTCAGTTGACATCCACACTGTGCTCCGGTTGCGGTGCATGTTGCGGGGTCTGTCCGGTTACAGCCATCACCCTTGCCCTCTAATTTTAAAAAAACCCCTCTCCTGCCCTACAGAATCCGTGTCGGTTTACAAAAAATATTTCTTTCTTGACTTAGATCAAGTCACACCTGATACAATACGTTTATATTTTTTTGGAACATTGAAATGTTCCACCGCACTCCACAACCGCAAGCCCGCGTTCAACTTCTGCAATGGGGGGAAGAGATGAACATCGCCGGCGTACTCGTCCATGCCCGATCAGATTTCAGCGAGCAGGTTGCCGCCTCGCTGGGTCAAATTCCGGGCCTTGAAATCCATGCCCGCACCGAAGACCACCGTTTCGTCATCACCATCGAAGAACACGACCAGGCCATAATCTCCGAGACCCTGCTCAAGCTTTACAGCGTCGAGGGCGTATTATCCGCGGCCATGGTCTACCAGCATTGCGAACCGGAAGAAAGCGCAACATCATAAAATAAGCATGCTTTATCCTTTTGTTCTTCCGTAAGCCGTTACGGCATCGCGGAAGAATCACCCGAGAGCAAGCGCAGGAGGAGGACTGGTTTATGAAACTGACACGGCGTACTTTTATCAAAACCAACGCCATAGCGGCCACCGCTCTGGCAGCCGGCATCTCACTGCCAGAGATGAAGGCCATGGCCGCAACCGAAGACCCGACAATCCGCTGGGACAAGGCCCCCTGCCGTTTCTGCGGCACCGGCTGCAGCGTGCTGGTGGGCACCAAGGGCGGCCGGGTGGTGGCCACCCAAGGCGACCCCGATGCTCCGGTCAACAAAGGCTTGAACTGCATCAAGGGCTACTTTCTCTCCAAGATCATGTACGGTAAAGACCGCCTCACCAAGCCCCTGCTGCGCATGCGAAACGGCAAGTACGACAAGAACGGCGAGTTCACCCCCATCAGTTGGAATCAGGCCTTTGACATCATGGCCGACAAATGGAAAGAGTCCCTGAAAAAGAAGGGACCGACTTCTGTGGGCATGTTCGGCTCAGGCCAATGGACCGTCTGGGAAGGATATGCCGGAGTCAAGCTGTTCAAGGCGGGATTTCGCTCAAACAACATCGACCCCAATGCCAGGCATTGCATGGCCTCGGCCGTGGCAGGATTTATCCGCACCTTCGGTTCCGACGAGCCCATGGGCTGCTACGACGACCTGGAATATGCCGACGCCTTTGTGCTCTGGGGCGCCAACATGTCCGAGATGCACCCCATCCTCTGGTCACGCCTCACCGACCGCAGGCTCACCGCCTCACACGTCAAGGTGGCGGTGCTCTCCACCTTTGAAAACCGCTGTTTCGAGCTGTCCGATCTCAGTCTGGTCATGAAACCGCAGTCCGACCTGGCCATTCTCAATTACATCGCCAACCACATCATCCAGAGCGGCGCGGTGAACGAAGCCTTTGTCCAGAAATCGGTCAATTTCAAGCGCGGCGCCGCCGACATCGGCTACGGTCTGCGGCCCAACGACCCCCGGGAGCAGAAGGCGAAAAACGCGACCAAGGCAAACGATGCCGAACCCATGAGCTTTGCAGAGTATAAAACCTTTGTGGCCGAATACACCCTGGACAAAGCCCACCAAATCTCCGGGGTGCCCAAGAAGCAGTTGGAGTCCCTGGCCAAGCTGTATGCCGACCCGAAAATCAAGGTGGTTTCCTACTGGACCATGGGCTTCAACCAGCACACCCGCGGCACTTGGGCAAACAACCTCGTCTACAACATCCATCTCCTCACCGGCAAGATCTCCCAACCCGGCAACGGCCCTTTTTCCCTTACGGGCCAGCCTTCGGCCTGCGGCACGGCCCGCGAGGTCGGCACCTTTGCCCATCGGTTGCCCGCGGATCTGGTGGTCAACAAGCCCGAACACCGCGCCTTTGCCGAAAAAATCTGGAAACTGCCAAGCGGCACCATCCCGGAAAAGCCGGGTTTTCACGCGGTGTTGATGCAGCGCAAGCTGCGGGACAAAGAGATGAACTGCTACTGGCAGCTCTGCAACAACAACATGCAGGCCGGCCCCAACATCAACGACGAGATGTACCCCGGCTGGCGCGATCCGGAAAATTTTATCGTGGTATCCGATCCCTACCCGACGGTATCCGCCATGGCCGCCGATCTCATCCTGCCTACATCCATGTGGGTGGAAAAGGAAGGCGCGTACGGCAATGCCGAACGGCGAACCCAGTTCTGGCGGCAGCAGGTCAAGGCGCCGGGCGAGTCCCAATCCGATGTCTGGCAGATGGTTGAGTTTGCAAAACGCTTCAAGGTCGAAGAGGTCTGGCCTGCGGAACTCATTGCCAAAAAGCCGGAATATAAGGGAAAAACCCTGTATGACGTCCTCTTTGCCAACGGCCAGGTGAACAAATACCCAAAACAGGTGGTAAAAGATCTGGCCAATATCCCTTACGACAACACCGAGATGGAACATTTCGGCTATTATCTGCAAAAGGGTCTTTTTGAGGAATACCGCCGCTTCAGCATGGAAGGACCGAAAAAAGGCCACGAGCTGGGAGAATTCGATCAGTACCATAAGGCCCGCGGCCTGCGCTGGCCTGTGATCGGCGGCAAGGAAACTCTCTGGCGCTACCGGGAAGGCTATGATCCCCATGTCAAGAGCGGCGAAGGGGTGGTCTTTTACGGCAATCCCGACGGCAAGGCCAACATCTTCGCTCTGCCGTACGAACCCCCCGCCGAAAGCCCGGACAAGGAATACGACCTCTGGCTCTGTACCGGCCGAGTCCTTGAACACTGGCATTCAGGCTCCATGACCCAACGGGTTCCCGAACTGCACCGGGCTGTGCCCAACGCCGTTGTTTTCATGCACCCGGACGATGCGGAAAAGCGCGGCTTGCGGCGCGGCATGGCGGCAAAACTGACCACCCGGCGCGGCGAGGTCCTGGCCACCGTGGAAACCCGAGGCCGGAACAAAATGCCGACAGGGATGATCTTTATCCCGTTTTTCGACGAACGGCGGTTGGTCAACAAACTGACCCTGGATGCCACCTGTCCCATTTCCAAGGAGACGGATTTCAAGAAATGCGCGGTCAAGGTGACCAAGGCATAGGGCAGGGCGTCATGAGTGAAAGAAGAGAATCACCCGAGCAAGCCCCCAGCCGGAGAAAATTTTTGCTGGAGACGGCGCGCACCGTTTGCGGGACAGCTCTGGTCGGTTTGGGTCTCGGTCTGTATGGCAACAGGCAGGCAGTGGCCCGGCCGGTCTACACCATGCGGCCGCCGGGAGCCCTGCCGGGCAAAAAATTTCTTGCCGCCTGCATCCGCTGCGGCCAGTGCGTCCGGGCCTGCCCTTATAAGACCCTGCGCCTTGCCAAACCCGAAGAGGAGGCAGCCACCGGCACCCCCTATTTCAGCGCCCGCCAGATCCCATGCGAACTATGCGAGAATCGGCCCTGCATCCGCGCCTGCCCCACCGGTGCCCTGGACCCGCTGCTCACCGATATCTATAAGGCGCGCATGGGCTTGGCCGTGCTCATTGACCGGGAAAACTGCCTGAACTTTCTAGGGTTGCGCTGCGATGTCTGCTACCGAAGCTGCCCGCTGATCGACAAGGCTATCACCCTCAACGCCCTGCATAATCAGCGCAGCGGCAAGCACACCCTGTTTTTACCGGAGGTACATTCCAAACATTGCACCGGCTGCGGCAAATGCGAAAAATCCTGCGTCCTGGAAAAAGCAGCCATCAAGGTGGTGCCTTTGGATCTGGCCATGGGTGAACTTGGCCACCATTACCGGCTCGGCTGGGAAGAAAAAGCCAAGAGCGGTCAGAGCCTGATCCCGGAACAACTGGACCTGCCGGACCGGATGCCGGAGTTCACGACACCGATTACGCCGGAGTGGAAGCCATGAGTGACGAAAAGTATCCCGGCGCCTTGGCCGCTGCGAAAAAAGGCTGGTTCTCCGCACACCGCTGGCTCATGCTGCGGCGCCTGAGCCAGTTGAGCTTTCTCGCTCTTTTTGTAAGCGGGCCGCTTGTCGGTCTGTGGATTTTCAAAGGCACCCTGGCGGCCAGCCGTTTCCTCGACACCATACCGCTGGCCGACCCCTTTATTCTGCTGCAAAGCCTTGTCACCGGCACCGTTGCCGGAAGCACGGCCCTGCTCGGCGGGGGGCTCATTGCCGGCTTTTATCTGGTAAGCGGCGGCCGCGCTTATTGCGCCTGGGTCTGCCCGGTCAACATCATCACGGACTTTGCCGCCTGGCTCCGCCTGCGCTTCAGTCTGCAGGAGGGCATGCCTTTAAGCCGAAAAAACCGGTACTGGATGATCGGCATGGTGCTCGTGACCACTGCCCTTACGGGCTCGCTGGCCTGGGAGCTGATCAATCCCGTGACCGTGCTGCACCGCGGCCTTGTTTTCGGCCTCGGCCTGGGCTGGACCATCCCCCTGGGGATATTCTGCTTTGATCTTTTCGTGAGCAAACGCGGCTGGTGCGGGCATCTCTGTCCGGTGGGCGGCTTTTACAGCCTGCTCGGCAGATTCAGCCTCATCCGGGTCCGGGCCAAGCGGCGGGAAAACTGCAGCAACTGCCTGGACTGCTATGCAGTCTGCCCGGAACCCCAGGTGATTTCCCCTGCCCTCAAAGGCGAAAACGGCCAGGGCCCGGTGATCACCGGGGGAAACTGCACCAACTGCGGCAGATGCATTGATATTTGCGCCGAAAGGGTTTTTTCCTTCGGCAGTCGTTTTTAAAACAGGATACCGATAACCTTTTGACAGCGATTAACCCTGCACAAGGAGTTGAAACGATGAAAAAGCATACCCCCCTGATCCTGATGAGCATCGTCGGCTGCCTGGCCATCCTGCCCCGGACAGTTTCTGCGCAAGAACTGCAATCTTTGCGCGGCGCACGGGAGATCACCGCCCCCTCCCAGGCGCCGGAAGTGGAAAAACTGCTCCCGGACCAGAAACCGATCAAGCGTGATTTTGTCCAGCAACCCCCCCTGATTCCGCATAAAATCGACGCCTATATCATTGACAAGAATTACAACAAATGTCTGAGCTGCCACAGTTGGGCCAACTACAAGTCGGCCGGCGCAACCAAAATCAGCCCGGCCCATTTCACGGACCGCAACGGCAAGGAACTGGGCAACCTGGCGCCCCGGCGTTACTTCTGCACCCAGTGCCATGTGGTTCAGACCGATGTCGAACCGCTGGTGGAAAATACATTCCAGCCCCTGCCGGCCCTTAAGTAACGAAGCAAATAAAAAGACCAGGCACAATTTGAACCAGAAAACCGCAGGAGCCTATTATGAACAAGAACATCAAAGGGTTATGGGAAAAACTGCAACGCCCCAGCGCCCGTTATTCGGTCCTCACTCTTCTGGGCATCGGCTTTATCGGGGGAATAATCACCCTGGCCGGTTTTCTGGGAGAACTGAAAGCCACGGCCCAGGAAGCCTTCTGCATCTCCTGTCACGAAATGCGTGAAAATGTATATAAGGAATATAAGAATACCGCCCACTTCAGCAACAAGTCCGGCATGCGGGCAACCTGCGCCGACTGCCATCTTGCCCGAGACCTCGCACCCAAGCTGGCCAGAAAGGTCGTGGCTGTCCGGGAGGTGTTCAACAAGATGCGGGGCACCATCGACACCAGGGAAAAATTCGTGGAGCATCGCCTCACCATGGCAACCAGGGTGTGGGAGGAGATGAAGGCTAATGATTCCCGCGAATGCCGGAGCTGTCACGACGGCAAGTCCATGGACTATTCCAAGCAATCCCGTCGGGCCATGCAGCAGCACATCCGGGGTGACAACGAAAAACTCACCTGTATCGATTGTCACAAGGGCGTCGCCCATCTTCTTCCGGACATGAAGGGAATCGACCCATCGGCGGTCATCGGTGTAACACAGTAAAAACCGCTGCTCATTCCTTTACAAAAAAGAAGAAGGGGCCCCGACAAGGCCCCTTCTTCTTTTTTCTTCCGTGTCTGCAGTGAAAGCGGCAGCCCTGCCCGCTTTTTCTTTGCATACGTCTGCTCCTTCGCAAAATGTGGTATAAGAAAAAAACGGTCTTGCACTACGCAGGGCCTGCATCTCAGCTTTCGGCACATCTGGTCTTTAAACCTGGCTAGGAATGATCACGCATGACTGACACCGCTTTTCTCGGCCTGATCCAGAACGCCGCCCTGCTGCTGGCGGTGGCTTTTATATTTGATATAATGATCAGCCGCCATCTCGGGCCGCGCCCACTCATACAGGTGGCAACCGGAACGATGCTCGGCGTCTTCGGCTGCGTCCTCATCCTCTCGCCCTGGACCTTTATGCCGGGGGTCGTTTTCGACACCCGCTCGGTGCTCCTCAGTATTTCCGGCCTCTTCTTCGGTGCAATACCGACTGTGGTGGCAATGGCAATAACCGCAGCCTTTCGCCTGTTTTTGGGAGGAGCCGCTGCCTGGACCGGGGTCTCGGTGATCCTGGCCACCGGTTCCCTGGGCATTATCTGGCACCTGTATCGCCGTCAGGCTCTGGCCGAAATCTCCTGGCATGAACTGTACCTGTTCGGCCTCCTCGCGCATGTAATCATGCTGGCGCTGATGTTCACCCTGCCATGGGCAACGGCCTTGCAGGTACTTGCCCATATCAGCCTGCCGGTTTTGCTGATTTATCCCCTGGCCACGGTCTTGCTGGGTATGCTCATGGTCAACCGTTTGCGCCGGGAACGCGATGCAACACAATTGCGGAGCAGCGAAGAGCGGATGCGCTTGTTTTTTGAGCGACAGATCGTGGGCATGGCCATTACCTCCCCCGAAAAAGGCTGGGTGCAGGTCAATGCCGAACTGTGCCGGATGCTGGGATATTCCCGTGAGGAGTTGTCCAAGGTTACCTGGGCCGAACTCACCCACCCCGAAGATCTCCAGGCAGACCAGGAACAATTTGAACGACTCCTGGCCGGAGAAATTGATGAATACTCCATGGAGAAACGCTTCATTCGCAAGGACGGCGCAATCGTCTGGGCGGATCTCTCTGTCGGCTGTGTACGATTCGCAGACAAAACAGTGGATTATGTCCTGGCTCTGCTGGTGGAAATTACCGACAGAAAAAATGCGGAAGAATCCCTCAAAACAAACGAAGAGCGGCTCCGATTGGCACTTACGGCCAGCAAACAGGGGCTATACGACCTCAATGTGCAGTCAGGCGAGGCCCAGGTCAACCAGGAATATGCCGCCATGCTCGGATATGATCCGGCCCAATTCCAGGAGACCAATACCAAATGGATCGAACGGTTGCACCCCGATGACCGCGAAACCGTGGCCGGTGCCTATCGGGACTACATCTCCGGCAAGACTTCCGAATACCGGGTAGAGTTTCGGCAACGAACCAAGGCTGGCGACTGGAAATGGATCCTCTCCCTCGGCAAGGTGGTGGAATACGATGCCGAAGGCCGCCCCTTGCGGATGATGGGTACCCACACCGACATAACAGGCCAAAAACAGTTTGAGGAGCAATTACGCGAAAGCGAAGGCCGTTTTCGGATCTTTTTCGAAAATGCGCCTGCTCCCTATCAATCTTTGAATGCGGAAGGGCACATCCTGGAGGTCAATAAGGCGTGGCTGGAAATGACCGGATACACGCGAGAAGAGGTAATGGGCCACTCCATCGCAGACTTTCTCACTCCGGCAAGTGTCACCTTGCTTCAAGGGCGCCTACCCGTTTTTCTCCAGAAAGGGTTTGTCCATAACGCCGAATTCGAATATGTCGGAAAAAATGGGGAGATCATCAACGTGAACGTGGATGGACGCATCGGCTACCGTCGCGATGGCACCTTCAAGCAGACCCACTGCGTGCTGCACAACATCACTGAACGCAAGCAAGCCGAGACTGCGCTCAGGGAAAGCGAACGCCGTTATCGGCAGCTCTTCGAAGCAAACCCGCAGCCAATGTGGGTCTATGACCTTGAAACATTGCAATTTCTGGCCGTTAATGATGCTGCCGTGGCCCACTATGGGTATAGCCGTGAAGCATTCCTGTCCATGACCATCAAGGATATCCGGCCGCCGGAAGAGGTGCCCCGTCTACTGGACAACGTGGCACGGGTGGACGCTGGCTTCGATAATTCCGGGTTCTGGCGGCACCTAAAAAAAGATGGGTCAATCATCGAAGTTGAAATTTCCTCACACACCCTGATCTTTGCCGGTCGAAAGGCTGAGATGGTACTGGCCCTTGATGTAACCGCACGCCGTCAAGCCGAGGCTGCGCTCAGGGAAAGCGAGGAGCGCTACCGGACTCTGGTCAGCAATCTGCCCGGTCTGGCGTATCGCTGCTTAAATGATGAACACTGGACCATGGTATTTTTCAGCGATGAAATCGAGCGCATGGCCGGCTACCCGGCTGCCGATTTTATTAACAACTCGGTCCGCTCCTACGCGGGCATCATTCACCCTGACGACCGCGCCATGGTTGACTCAGCGGTACAGACCGGGGTGGACGCCCATCAGCCCTTTGAAATGGAATACCGTCTGCACCGCGCCGATGGCGCCACAATCTGGGTGCACGAAAAAGGACAGGGAATTTACGATGCCAACGGAAAGCTCCTCTGGCTTGACGGTGTTATCATCGATATCACCAAACATATCCAGGCAGAGATGGAAAAAAGGACCCTGCAGGCGCAACTGCTCCAGTCCCAGAAGATGGAGTCGGTGGGCAGGCTGGCCGGCGGGGTGGCCCATGATTTCAATAACATGCTCCAGACGATTATCGGCCACAGTGACCTCGCTCTCGCCCAGATTAAACCAACAGATTCCCTGCATGAAGGGCTGACGGAAATCCGCAAAGCAGCCCTGCGCTCCGCCGATCTCACCCGCCAGTTACTCGCCTTTGCCCGCAAGCAGCCGGCAAACCCAACGATTCTCGATTTGAACGACACCGTGGCGGGCATGCTGAAAATGCTCCAGCGGCTCATAGGCGAAGATATCGATCTTGCCTGGCTGCCGGGGCATAGCCTGTGGTCGCTGAAGATGGATCCTTCCCAGCTTGATCAGATACTGGCCAATCTTGCGGTGAACGCCCGCGACGCTATTGCCGACAATGGCAAGATCACCATCGAAACGGAAAATATCGCCTTCGATACGGCCTATTGCGCCGACCATCCGGACTGCCTGCCCGGCAAATACCTTCTCCTGGCAGTGAGCGACAACGGCTGCGGCATGGACAGGGAAACCCGCGACCAGATATTCGAACCGTTCTTCACCACCAAGGAAAGCGGCAAGGGCACCGGCCTGGGGCTGGCCACCGTGTATGGAATCGTCCGGCAAAATAACGGCTTTGTCAACGTGTACAGCGAACCCGATCAGGGAACCACCTTCAGCATCTACCTGCCCGCCGTTACCGACGAAGAAGCGGTTTCGGCGCCGGTAAAGACCAGCCCAGTGCAGGAACTGACCACCGGCACGGAAACGGTGCTGGTGGTGGAAGACGAAGCCGCGCTCCTGAGTCTCGCCAAGACGATCCTCGAGCGATTAGGCTACACGGTTCTCGCCGCAGGCACACCCATGGCGGCGATTGAGTTGGCCCAGGAATACGAGGGGGACATTCATCTGCTCATCACCGATGTGGTGATGCCTGAAATGAACGGCCGGGATCTGGTGCAACGGATCACTACAATTCGCCCGGCAATACGATGCCTCTACATGTCCGGCTATACAGCGGATGTCATCGCCCATCACGGCGTGCTGGAAAAGGGCATCCACTTCATCCAGAAACCTTTTTCCATAGGCGATCTGGCCCGAACGATTCGTGATACGCTTGAGGGTGAAACAAAAAATCCGTAACAACTCCGACAGAAGATAAATTCAGCCTCCCCCTTCCTTCCTGACCGGGGAAATGATACACTTTTCTGCGTCAAGGGAAAATCGGGAGATAAAAACAGCATTCCCATACGGAAATCCCTGAGTACAGGCTTCCGGCTTTCGCCGGGATGACGACAAAAAGCTTCTTCCGGTTGAAACGACACCATGGGAGCCAAAGCATGGCAGAGGAACTCGCGCAAAAGGTTTTCGTAAAAGAGGACAGCAGCGCAAAAATACGCTGCGATGCATGCGGACTGGTGGAAACAGTGCGCATGCAGGATCTTACCTCCCTTGCACCGGTGGTCCGGATCCGCTGTGCCTGTGCCGCTGTTTTCCCGGTACGCTTCGAGTACCGGAAGTTTTACCGCAAGGCCACCAATCTTGAGGGAACCTACTATGTGCTGTTCGATGGACAGGATGTGCCCGATCTCTCCCAGGCCAGAAAAACCACAAATTGCCGGATTGACAATATCTCCATGCATGGTGCCGGATTTTCGGCCATGGGCCGGCACAGAATCACCAAAAATGCCCGGCTCATCCTCGGTTTCACCCTTGATAATCCAAACCGAACCTGGGTTGAAAAAACAGGGGTTGTCCAACTTGTCGAGGGAGCTTACATTGGCCTGCAATTTGACGAACCGGCCAGCACCGAAAGAGCCTTGGGTTTCTATCTGATGCCGTAAGCTGTTTCCCCGTACCAGACCCTCTTTACCGTGCGCCTCAAGTTCCCCGGCTCGTCCGCGAAAGCTCCCTTCTACCATTGTGACCATTACAAGGAATCACCTCTGTGCCGACCCATGACCTGCTCATAACGCATGCCACACTCCTGGCGAATCCGGCGGACGGACTCCTGTGTGAAAACGGTTATCTTGCCGTTGCTGGTGGAGCCATAGTCGAGATTGGCACTATGAACGATCTGCCCCTGCACCCCGAGGCGAAGCAGATCATCGACGCCTCGGGGAAACTGGTTCTGCCCGGTCTGATCAACTGTCACAGCCATGGAGCCATGACCTTGTTCCGCGGCCTGGCCGATGATCTGGAGCTCATGACCTGGCTCAACGAGCATATCTTCCCGGCCGAGGGGCGGTTGGTAGATGACAACATGGTTTACTGGTGCAGCAAGCTTGCCGCAGCCGAGATGATCATGGGCGGCACCACCACGGTGGCCGACGCCTATTTTCATGAAGACGCTGCGGCCAGAGGTTATTGCGAGGCAGGCATGCGGACAATAGCGGCCCAGGGCATCATCGATTTTCCGGCGCCCGGAGTTCCGGACCCCGCGCACAACATCACGGTGGCGGCCGAATTTATCACGTCCTGGCAGGGAAAAAACCCCTTGCTCACTCCGGCGCTGTTCTGCCACTCCCCATATACCTGCAGCCCGGAGACCCTCCAGCGGGCCAAGAAACTGGCCCGTGAAACCGGTAGCCTTTTTTTCATTCATCTTGCTGAAACCCACGATGAAACAACACGGCTCAAGGAACAACACGGGCACACACCCGTCTCCCTGCTCCATGACCTTGGGCTGCTGGATGAAAAAACAATATGCGTGCACTGTGTCTGGCTGGAAGAGGGGGATATCACCCTGCTGCGAAAAACCGGGGCCAAGGTGGTAACCTGCCCGGAGAGCAACATGAAGCTCGGCTCGGGCATCGCGCCCCTTGCCGAACTGCTCGAGGGCGGAGTGATGGTGGGCTTGGGCACGGACGGCTGCGCCAGCAATAACGATCTGGATCTTTTTCAGGAGATGGGGAGTTGCGCCAGACTGCACAAGGATGCCGCCCAAAAACCAACCCGCCTGCCCAGTCTCACCCTGCTGGGGATGGCCACGGAAATGGGCGCGGAGGTCCTCGGTCTGGCCGGGCAAACAGGCCGCCTTGCCGTGGGATTGCGGGCGGACTGTATCATCATCGACCACAAACAGCCCCACCTGACACCCTTTCACACTCCCGAAACCCTGATCTATGCGGGGCGCGGCAGCGACGTCTCCACCGTAATCA
>JAHJTI010000174.1 GCA_018829945.1 Pseudomonadota bacterium
CAAGCAGGAGAATATTTGGGGCTCCATTCCGGTTGTCACCCAGATGCAGTCCGAGGGCGGCGTGGCCGGTGCCCTGCACGGCAGCCTGACCACCGGCGCGCTCTGCACCACCTTCACCGCTTCTCAGGGCCTTTTCCTGATGCTGCCCAACATGTACAAGCTGGCCGGTGAACTGACCCCGACCGTATTCCATATCACCGCCCGGTCCGTTGCCTGTCAGGGTCTTTCCATCTTCGGCGATCACGGCGACGTCATGGCCGCCCGCCAGACCGGCTGGTCCATGCTCTGCTCCCAGAACGTCCAGGAATGTCAGGACATGGCCTTGATTGCCACCCAGGCCGCCCTGCAAAGCCGCATCCCCTTCATGCATTTCTTCGATGGTTTCCGGACCTCCCACGAAATTCAAAAGATCGAGCAGCTCACCCATGACGACATGCGCAAGATGATCGACGAGGATCTGATCGTCGCCCACCGCGAGCGCGGCCTCACTCCGGACCGTCCCAGAATCCGCGGCACCGCCCAGAACCCCGACGTGTACTTCACCGGTCGCGAAACCGTAAATAAGTTCTACAACGCTACCCCGACCATCGTTCAGAAGACCATGGACAAGTTTGCCAAGCTCACCGGCCGCAAATACCACCTCTTTGATTACTACGGCGCCCCGGATGCCGAGGATGTCGTCATCATGATGGGTTCCGGCGCCGAGACCGTAGCCGCCACCATTGAATATCTGAACAAGAAAGGCAAGAAGGTCGGCCTTATCATAGTCCGCTTGTTCCGTCCTTTCGACTCTGCCGCCCTGATCAAGGCTCTGCCCAAGAAGGTCAAGCGCATCACCGTGCTCGACCGCACCAAGGAGCCGGGTTCTATCGGCGAGCCTCTCTACCTCGATATCCGCGCCGCAGTCGGCGAAGCGGTTGAAGCAGGTACTCTCAAGAAATCCCCGATCATCCTGGGTGGCCGTTACGGCCTGGGCTCTGCCGAGTTCACCCCGGCTATGGTCAAGGCGGTATTCGACAACATGGCGGCCAAGAAGGCGAAGACCCATTTCTGCGTTGGTCCGGACGACGATGTGGCCCGCACCAGCCTCAAGTACAATCCTTCCTTCAACATCGAAGGCAAGGATGTCTACCGCGCCATGTTCTACGGCTTGGGCGCGGACGGCACCGTTGGCGCCAATAAGAACACCATCAAGATCATCGGCACCGAGACCCCAAACAACGCTCAGGGCTACTTTGTTTACGACTCCAAGAAATCCGGTTCCATCACCACCAGCCATCTGCGTTTCGGTAAGAACAAGATCGTTGCCCCCTACCTGATCAACAAGGCGAACTTCGTGGCCTGCCACAACTTCACCTTTCTGGACAAGTACGATATGCTGGGCAACCTTGAGAATGGCGGCACCTTCCTGCTCACCACCACCTTCAACAAGGATCAGGTATGGAAGCAGCTGCCCTCCGTGGTTCAAAAGGACCTGATCGAGAAAAAGGCCAAGTTCTACATCATCGACGCCATCACCCTGGCCGAGGCCATCGGACTGGGCGCACGCATCAACATGATCATGCAGACCGCCTTCTTCCTGATTTCCGGCATCCTCACCAAAGCCGAGGCCATCAAGGCCATCAAGGGCGCCATCAAGAAGACTTACGGCAAAAAAGGCGACAAGGTCGTCAACATGAACTACGGCGCGGTTGACACCGCAGTGAGCAACATTGTCGAGGTTAAAATCCCCAAGACCGCGGGTGGTCACGCAAAGCCCCCCGTTGTTCCTGCCGATGCCCCGGCATTTGTCAAGGAGGTCACCGCCAAGATGATCGAAGGCAAGGGCGATCAGGTCAAGGTCTCCCAGATGCCCTGCGACGGCACCTGGCCCACCGCCACCACTCAGTACGAAAAGCGCAACATCGCAGTGCATGTGCCCGAGTGGATTCCCAAAAACTGCATCCAGTGCGGACGTTGCTCGCTGGCCTGCCCCCACGCCGCCATCCGCATGAAGATAGTCAAGGCGGCAGATCTCAAGAAACAACCCAAGAGCATAAAGAGTGTTGATGCTGTCGGCACCCAGTTCAAGGGAAGCAAAACCATCATTCAGGTCTTCACCGAAGACTGCTGCGGTTGCACCCTCTGTGTAGACGCATGTCCGGCCAAGGAAAAGGCCCTGAAGATGATCGAAAACAACGAAACGGTCCGCACCCAGGAAATCCCCAATGTTAAGTATTTCCTGAGCCTGCCCGAAGTTGCAAACAAGGAAATCGATCCCACTACGGTGAAGGGCAGCCAGTTGCTCCGCCCCATGTTCGAGTTCTCCGGCGCTTGTGCCGGTTGCGGCGAGACCCCCTACATCAAGCTTGCCACTCAGATGTTCGGCGACCGGATGATGATCGCCAACGCTACGGGTTGCTCCTCGATCTACAGCGGCAACCTGCCGACCACCCCTTACTGCAAGCGGGCCGACGGCCGCGGACCAACCTGGGCTAACTCCCTGTTCGAGGACAACGCCGAATTCGGCCTTGGCATGCGTAACACCGCGAATAAATTCGCATCTCAAGCTACCGAGCTGCTGGAAAAAGCAGTGGCTGAAAAACTCATCACCAAGAAAATGGCTAGCGATATCACCACCGCTTCCCAGAAAACCCAGGATGAGATCGAAGCCCAGCGCGACCGGGTGGCCAAGGTAAAGGATGCCCTTGCCAAGAGCAAATCTGTTATCGCCAAACGGCTCCTGCCGATTGCTGATTACCTGGTTAAAAAATCTGTCTGGATCTTCGGCGGCGACGGCTGGGCATACGACATCGGGTACGGCGGCCTTGACCATGTTCTGGCTTCCGGCGAGAACGTCAATGTTTTGATCATGGATACCGAGGTATACTCCAACACCGGCGGCCAGATGTCCAAATCCACTCCGCGTGCAGCCACTGCTCAGTTCGCAGCCGGCGGCAAGAAAATGCCGAAGAAGGACATCGGCATGATCTTCTCCACTTACGGCAACGTCTATGTGGCCAAGATCGCTCTGGGCGCCAACCCCAGCCAGATGGTCAAGGCTTTTGCCGAGGCAGAGGCATACGACGGCCCCTCCCTGATCATCGCTTACGCACACTGCATCAACCACGGCATCAACATGGCCAAGGGCTTTGAGCAGCAGAAGAACGCAGTGAATTGTGGTCACTGGCCGCTGTACCGTTTCAACCCGGAACTGGAGGAACAAGGCAAGAACCCCTTGACCATTGACAGCAAGGCGCCGTCCATTCCCTTTGCGGAATACGCCTTAAATGAAAACCGTTACCGTGCCCTGAAGATGATGAATCCGGAGCACGCGGATGAACTCATGGCCATGAGCCAGAAGGATGTGGAAAAAGCCTGGAAATTCCTGGAAGGCCGGGCCCATGCTCTGGAGCCTGCAAAGAAATAAAGCATGGCTTGACCAAGTCCTGTTTTATAATCCTGCCTTGCCTTGCAAGGCAGGATTTTTTTTGATGCACTTACAGTAAGAGTCTGATTTAGAAATACGCTGGAGGAAACATGACCTTAATAAACGAAAACTACCTCAAACTCAAAGCAGGCTATCTTTTCCCGGAAATCGGCCGCAGGGTAAAAGCCTTTACCGATTCTACTCCCGATGCCAAAGTGATCCGTCTTGGCATCGGCGACGTGACCAGACCGCTTGCTCCGGCCGTTATCAAGGCCTTTCATGACGGGGTCGATGACCTTTCGCAGGGCGCCAGCTTTCACGGATACGGACCGGAACAGGGATACGACTGGCTGAGCAAGATCATCATTGAGAAATCATACAAACCGTTGGGTGTTGATCTTCTGCCCTCCGAGGTCTTCATCTCCGACGGCTCCAAATGTGACAGCGCCAATATCCTCGATATCCTTGCTCTAGATAACAAGGTCGCCATCTGCGACCCGGTCTATCCGGTGTATAACGACACCAATGTCATGGTCGGGCGGAGCGGTGAAGCGGACGACAAGGGATACTACGAAGGGCTGGTCTATCTTCCCTGCACCGAAGAAAACAATTTTGCCCCTGCCATTCCCAAGGAAAAGGTGGATATCATCTACCTCTGCTACCCAAACAATCCCACCGGCATGGTGGCCACCAAGGCAGAGTTGAAGGCATGGGTTGACTATGCCAATACCCAAGGCTCGATCATCTTTTTTGATGCAGCCTACGAGGCATTCATCAGCGAGCCCGGCATCCCCCACTCTATCTACGAGATTGAAGGGTCGAAGACTTGCGCAATCGAGTTCCGCTCTTTCTCAAAAACCGCGGGTTTTACCGGGGTGCGCTGCGGCCTGACCGTGGTGCCCGAGCAGCTTATGGCCCTTACCAAAAGCGGCGAAAAAGTTGCCTTGAACAAACTCTGGAATCGCAGACAAAGCACCAAATTCAACGGAGTTTCCTATCCGGTGCAACGGGCCGCGGCTGCAGTATATTCCGATGAGGGCTGGCCCCAGGTACAAGAGACCATCTCTTTTTATATGGAAAACGCCCGCCTCATCCGGGAAGGGCTTTCGTCCGCAGGTATAACCTGTTATGGCGGAGTCAACGCCCCCTATATCTGGCTTAAAACACCGGAAGGCATGAAAAGCTGGGATTTCTTTGACAAGCTGCTCACCGAGTGCCATGTGGTAGGCACGCCGGGCAGTGGGTTCGGACCCAGCGGCGAGGGGTATTTCCGCCTCTCCGCTTTTGGCTCGCGCGAGAATGTGCAGGAGGCAGTGAAACGCATCCAGCAAAAATGGGGTAAAAAGTAAAGCCAACTACTAGCATTTGCCGAACAACAAAAAAGGGGACTCGAGATTATCGAGTCCCCTTTTTTGTTGTTCTCAGCCGATAAAACTAACTAAATATCACCTTGCAAAAACGCCGCTTACCGACCTTGAGAATAATTTCACCTTGGGTCATCACGAGGTGCTCAATATCGCTCACCTTATCACCATTGAGAGAAACAGCATTCTGTTGGATCATACGCCGCGCTTCTCCAGTGCCACTGACCAACTGGGTATCCACCAGGAGTTTCGGTAACCAGATCCCTTTCTCCGATGAGGGCAAAACAACCTCGGGCATATCTTCCGGGTTATCATGCTGACTAAAAATCCTTTCAAAATTATCCTCTGCCCTCTGGGCTGCCTCAGCGTCATAAAAACGGGCGGTCAACTCTCGCGCCAGTTGCTGTTTAACCACTTTTGGATGAAGCTTGCCTGACTCCATCTCGCTTTTGAGGCGGGCAATTTCATCGGCGGCAAGATCACTCAACAGTTCATAGTATCTAAACATGAGATCATCAGAGACAGACAGGGTCTTGCCATAGATATCATCGGCCTTTTCAGTAATGCCGATATAGTTGCCCAAGGACTTGCTCATCTTATTGACCCCATCGAGGCCTTCGAGCAAAGGCATGGTGATGACCACCTGGGGCTCCTGCCCCCATACACGCTGCAGGTCCCGTCCCATGAGCAGATTGAAAAGCTGGTCAGTGCCACCCAGTTCAACATCCGCCTCAAGGGCAACAGAATCATACCCTTGAATAAGCGGATAGAGGAACTCATGAATACTGATGGGGCGCTCGTTTTCAAAACGGACCTTAAAATCCTCACGCTCAAGCATGCGCGCCACGGTAAGTTGCGAGGCGAGCATGATGAAATCCTTGGAAGTAAGCTTGTTCAGCCAGGTGCTGTTAAAAACGACCTTCGTCTTTTCCGGATCAAGAATCTTAAATATCTGATCCTTATAGCTCTCGGCGTTCTTTTCCACCTGCTCGACGGTCAACGGTTTCCTGGTCTCGGATTTCCCGGTCGGATCACCAATCATGCCGGTAAAATCCCCGATCAGAAAAGAAATCTCGTGTCCGAGATCCTGGAAATGTTTCAATTTCTGAATAAGAACAGTATGTCCCAAGTGAAGATCGGGAGCTGTCGGATCAAAACCTGCCTTGATCCTTAGCGGCTTTCCGGTCGCTTGCGACTTTTCCAGTTTTTTCACAAGATCCGGCCTGGAAATAACGTTGACAGCCCCGCGCTCAATCAACTCTATCTGTTTATCAATTGATATTTTCATGTAATGGTCAAAAATAGATGTTCGCATAAAAAAATGCTGATGAAGCCCATATCAGGGAGATTCCATCAGCATTTCGGATAGTAATTATTTAGCGTATTCCACTGCCCTGGTTTCACGGATTACAGTTACCCGAATCTGCCCGGGATAGGTCAGCTCCTGCTCGATTTTCTTGACTATATCCTTACTGACTATCATTGCCTCAGCATCGCTTACCACTCCGCTGTTGACTATGATACGCACTTCACGGCCGGCCTGGATGGCATATGATTTTTCAACCCCCTTGAAGGAATTGGCGATCTTTTCAAGATCTTCAAGCCGCTTGACATATGATTCAAGCATTTCCTTCCGCGCTCCGGGACGAGCGCCGGACAGGGCGTCAGCAGATTGCACGAGAACATCAAGAACTCCATCGGGCGCAATATCTTCATGGTGGGCAGCAATAGCATGCACGATAACCGAGGATTCGCCATATTTTTTTGCCAAATCAGCACCAATGCTGGCATGTGATCCTTCAATCTCGTGGTCCACAGCCTTGCCTATATCATGCAGCAATCCGGCTCGTTTTGCCCGCTTCACATCAATCCCGAGTTCGGCCGCCATCACACCACACAGAAAAGCAACTTCCAGGGAATGCTGCAAGACATTCTGACCGTAGCTGGTCCGGTATTTAAGACGGCCAAGCAGCTTGATCAACTCTAAATTGACACCATGAGCTCCCACATCAAAGGTCGCCTGCTCACCTGCCTCCCGCATGGTTACTTCAAGTTCCTCGCTCACTTTTTCGACAATTTCTTCGATTCGGGCGGGATGAATACGGCCATCGGTAATTAGCCTCTCCAATGACTGACGGGCAACCTCACGACGGACAGGATTAAAGCCGGAAAGAATAACCGCCTCCGGAGTATCATCAATGATGATGTCAATCCCGGTAGCGGCCTCGATAGCCCGGATATTGCGGCCTTCACGACCAATGATCCGCCCTTTCATTTCTTCATTCGGCAAGGGTACGACAGAAACGGTTTTTTCAGCAACATAATCGCCTGCATAGCGTGAAATAGCCAGGGCGATAATATCCTTCGCCTTTTTGTCGGCCTGCATCTTCATTTCACTTTCGATCTTGACCACCATCTTGGCGGCTTCCATCCGTGCTTCGCTTTCGATGCTGTCGGTCAGTTGTTTTTTCGCTTCCTCGCGAGATATTCCGGAAATTTTTTCAAGCTGCACACGTTGTTCTTCAA
>JAHJTI010000175.1 GCA_018829945.1 Pseudomonadota bacterium
GAAAAAAATCGGTAAATCCCACGGCCCGAGACGATCCGGGATTCGCGGCTGAGAAACCCAGGGGGAGATATGGCAAAAGGCCGACGCCAAGCGAGCCGGATCGACAGAAGTACCTTCCGGCGTGCTGGGTTTGTGGTCGGGCTGATAGGGTGTGTGGCGGTGACCGTGGGGCTGTACGAGCCCGGCGCCGACTTCGTCGTCCTTGCCCTGATCCTTGCCGGGGCGGTTGCGCTCTTTTCCTTGCTGGAAATGCTACAATCCGGGGGCGATTCTCCTCCTGAACTTTCTTCTTTCGGCACTGCCGGGCCGTTGCTCTGGGTCGTAGCTGTCTGGATTTTTTTTCGCGGCTTCGGACAGGGTGTTCCTCAGTTGATTTTGCTTCCGGTCGGACTCATCGGCTGGCTGGCCATCAGTTTCCCCCTGCAGGCTCTGCTTGTTCCCATCCTGGCTGTGGTCGGCATGGAAACAGGGCTCTGGGGTCTGGGTTTTCAGGAAACGGCCGGCCTGGCAGGAAATCTGGCCGCATATACCGCCGCCGGGGTGGGGCTCAGTATATTCATGAGCAGCAAAGCCTACCGCCAACGAATGCGAAAGGCGTTGATCCGGGCAAAAAGAGACACCGCCAGCCGCCAGTATGCCCGGGATCTTGGCCTGTTTTCCGATATGCCCGGCATTCTCAATGTGTTGCCTGATTACGATCTCATCAAAGACCCTGAAGCGGGCAGTCAGCCCGCGGTGGAAAGTATCACCGCAGCCTTTGACCTGCAGCTTGAACTCATTCGCCAGACCCTCTCCCTGTCAACGGTGGCCCTGCTCTGGCCGGACCCGGAGGGGTTTGAATATCGGCTGCGCAGCATCGCCACCACCAGAAAAGATATAGCCCCCGGCCCTTTTGAGGTCGGGGTCGGCATCACCGGGGCGTTGATGGGCGCGGAGGATTTGGTAAGTCTGGCTCCGGCCACTCCTTCACTGGGGGTGCCCTATTACCTGAAGCAGGTCGAGGTGGGGGGGATTCTCGCAGTCCGTTTGTGCGATGACGCAGATGAGTGGCTTCGATTTGACGACAAGAAGATCGCCCCGATTATCTGCGTGGATCGTCCCGGCCAGGAATCGTGGACAGAGGCGGAAAAAACCACAATGACCCTGGCGGCGAAGAAACTTGCCCTTGACGTGACCATGAGCAGGCAGTTTCAGACCATGGCCCACGAGCGCAGCGCCATTCAGCGGGTCTGTATCGCCATGCGGGAATTGAATGGCGCATTGGGGCTGGAGCAGGTTTTGCAGTCCACCATCAAGGCGGTGCGGACTTTGGTGGGCGCTGATTTTATTTCCATCAGCCTGGCCTGCGGCAACGGGCATTGCGTGGCCCTGGCCGAAGGCGATGGGGCAGAGCAGCTCATGGGCCGCGAATTTTCCAGGGAAGAAGGGCTGGTGGGCCAGGTGCTCAAGATCAACCGGGCTTTGCCGGCCAAGGCGCAGTGTCACGGGCCGACTCAGGTTTTCGGCCATGACCATTTGCTGGTCGGCTACAATTCATTGCTGGTTCTGCCCCTGCAAAAGGAAAAAGGAGAGGCTACCGGGGCGCTCACCGTTGCGGTGAGAGAGGCGGAGGTTTTCACCAAGGCCCGGCAGGAAATTCTGGAACTCATCGCCGCCCAGGTGGCGGTTAAAATCGGTTTGGGCCACGCCCATGAGGAAATCAACCGGCTGGCCACCATCGACGGGCTCACCGGCCTGATCAATCATCGAACCTTTCAGCATGGCTTCGATATGATGCTGGGCCGGGAAGAACGACGCTCAGGGGTTTTAAGCCTGCTGCTCTGCGATATCGACCATTTCAAGAAGATCAATGATACCCATGGTCATCCTTTTGGCGACAAGGTTCTCAAGGAAGTCGCCGCCATCCTGCGTAAGGCGGTGCGCAGCGTGGATCTGGCTGCCCGGTACGGCGGGGAGGAGTTCGTTCTTGTTCTGGAAGGTTCCGGCGAGCAGGGAGGTCTCCAGATGGCCGAGCGGATCAGGCAGGAGATCGAAAAGATGGTGTTGCGCAGTGAAAAAGGGTCGGTGCGGATTACCTTGTCTCTGGGGCTTTCCGTGTATCCCGATCACGGAGTGGACAAGGAACGGTTGATCAGCCGGGCTGACCAGGCCCTGTATCGGGCAAAAAAACAGGGCCGTAACCGGGTTGTTCTCTGGGAAAAGGAATGATCGATTGACCTGGCCGCCGGAGAAAGCTCGGGGCGGTTAATGCACCTTATCGTTTGCTCAATCTTGCAACGTCTTTTCCTCACTCATCCGGTAAGCAGCACAATTGCCGCCACAGCGCAGAGCATGCCCAGAATTTGTTTGGCGGTAACGGGTTCGCGCAGGAAAACTGCGGCAAGCAGGA
>JAHJTI010000176.1 GCA_018829945.1 Pseudomonadota bacterium
CTTCCGGCAGCTCCATTCCAAGACCCCGGGCCATCCGGAATACGGCTACGCACCCGGCATCGAGACCACCACCGGCCCGCTTGGTCAGGGCATCGCCAACGCGGTGGGCATGGCAATCTCCGAAAGAACTCTGGCCGGGCAGTTCAACCGCCCGGGCCATGCGGTTATTGACCACCACACTTACGTTTTTCTCGGCGACGGCTGCATGATGGAAGGGATCTCCCATGAGGTCTGCTCTTTGGCCGGCACCCTTGGCCTGGGCAAGCTCATCGCCATGTACGATGACAACGGTATATCCATCGACGGCGAGGTTGCAGGCTGGTTCACCGACAACACCCCCATGCGCTTTCGCGCCTACGGCTGGCATGTTGTCGAGGGCGTGGACGGCCACAATCCCGAAGCAATCAAAAAAGCCATAGCCGAAGCAAAGGGTGTGACGGACAAGCCCTCGCTGATCTGCTGCAAGACCATTATCGGCTGGGGCTCCCCCAATAAACAGGGCAAAGAGGACTGCCATGGCGCTCCGCTGGGTGATGCCGAAATCGCCCTGGTTCGTGAAACCATCGGCTGGCCGCATCCCGCCTTTGAGATTCCGGCCGATATCTATGCAGGCTGGAACGCCAAAGATAAAGGCACTGCCCGTGAGGCCGAATGGAACACCCGGTTTACCGCCTATAAAGCCGCCCACCCGGAACTTGCCGGTGAGCTTGAGCGCAGAATTTCCGGCAACCTTCCTGCAGATTGGCAGGCACAATCCGGGGCGTACATCGACTCCGTCAATGCCAAGGCGGAAAAAGTCGCCACCCGCAAGGCATCCCAGAACTGCCTCAACGGCTATGGGCCGCTGCTGCCTGAATTTCTCGGCGGCTCTGCCGACCTGGCCGGAAGCAACCTGACCATCTGGTCCGGCAGCAAGGGCATCAACACGGATGTCGGCGGCAACTATATCTATTACGGGGTCCGCGAGTTCGGCATGTGCGCCATTGCCAACGGCATCTCCCTGCACGGCGGCTTCATCCCCTACACCGCCACCTTCCTGATTTTTTCCGAATACGCCCGCAACGCCCTGCGCATGGCAGCACTCATGAAGCAGCGCTCGGTGTATGTCTTTACCCACGATTCCATCGGTCTGGGCGAAGACGGCCCCACCCACCAGCCGGTGGAGCAGGCTGCAACCCTGCGGATGATTCCGAACATGGGCGTCTGGCGCCCCTGCGATGCAGTGGAAACGGCAGTGGCCTGGAAGGTCGCCATCGAGCGGGCCACCGGCCCCACCTGCCTGCTGCTTTCCCGGCAGAATCTGCCCCACCAGCCCCGCACCGCCGAACAACTGGCCAATATTGCCAAGGGCGGCTATGTTTTGAGCGATTGCGGCTGCTCCAAGCCGGACGCCATCCTGATCGCCACCGGCTCGGAGGTCGAGCTTGCAGTGGCTGCCGCCAAAGAGCTTTCTGCTAAAGGCAAGAAAATCCGGGTGGTCTCCATGCCCAGCACCGACTGCTTCGAGGCACAGAGCAAGGAATACCGTCAATCCGTTCTGCCGGATGCGGTTGAGGCCAGGGTTGCCATCGAGGCCGGAGTCACCGGTGGCTGGTACCGCTATGTCGGCACCAAGGGCAAGGTCATCGGCATCGACCGCTTCGGCGAATCCGCTCCGGCCGAGCAACTGTTCCCCTACTTCGGCTTTACCACCGAGAATGTGGTGAAGGCTGTCGAAGAAGTTTTATAAAAATAAAACCAGACCAGAAAACGGCCTGGTTCCAGAAACAGGTGCTTCGACAGGCTCAGCACGAACGGAGAAAATCTTAACGCATTGATTTCCGTTCGTGCTGAGCCTGTCGAAGCACTTTTGTTATGAATTCACCAATCTTGCCCCATTCACTTTGAGCCTTTCCCCATGTTTTCCATCGGCACCCTCCGCCTCGACAACCCCTTCATCGCAGCCCCTCTGGCCGGTTACAGCGACCTCGCCTTCCGCCTGCTTTGTAGGGAGTTCGGCGCTTCCCTGTGTTTTTCTGAGATGATCAGTTGCCACGGCCTCCATTACCGGCAGCAGAACACCCTGGACTTGACCAGAACCATACCGGCTGAACGTCCGGTGGCCATGCAGCTTTTCGGCAGCGAACCCGAGATCATGGGCGAAGCGGCAGGCATCCTTTCCGAGCATCCCATTGATTGCATCGACATCAACATGGGCTGCCCGGCAAGAAAGGTCATCAAAAAAGGGGCGGGCTGTTACCTCATGAAACTCCCCGCCCTGGCTGCGAAGATCGTCCGGGCTGTGGTGAAAAACTCTGCGGTGCCGGTGACGGTCAAATTCCGCTCCGGCTGGGACCACAAGACCATCACCGCCTGCGACTTCGCTAAAATGGCCGAGGACAACGGTGCCGCAGCGATCACGATCCATGCCCGGACCTGGAGCGACGGTTTCAGCGGCACTGCCGACTGGCAAATTATCAACCAGGTGAAACAATCGGTTTCTATCCCGGTAATCGGCAACGGCGATGTCCAGTCCCATGGTGATGGATTGCGCATGCTGGCTGAAACCGGCTGCGACGGGGTGATGATCGGCCGCGCCGCCCTGGGAGCACCGTGGATATTCTCCGCAGATGCACCGGAAAACCCATCCCTGGCTTTCAGGCTCACCGCCCTGAACCGCCATCTGGCCCTCATCGCACAGCATCAGCCCAATACCCCGCCCTCCCAGATCAAAAACCACGCTGGCCGTTATTTTAAAGGTGTACCAGGCGGGGCTGAGATCAGACGCCAAATATTCAGCCAGACATCCTATGCGGCACTCAAAGACCTCATCGATTCTCTTGCCGATCCCGCTCCCATCGCATAACATTCCGCGTTTCCAGCCCCAGCCTTCCGTTGACGTGAACTTGCCGTTTATGTACACTGGCGTCAATTAAGTATCAGCAAAATCGCAGATACACCCTGGCCTGTCTGGAGACGACGGAATCAAACATAATGCACACACCGTTTCCCAGCACCAACCCTGAGCGCCTCTCCCTCCCCCTGAAATGCAAAGGGGTGTTGGGCGCCATACTGGTCCTTCTGACCCTGCTACTCACACAACCGGTCTTTGCAGCAGTTAACTTTCGGGCCGCAACACAAGCCTCGGCAACTGCAGCAAACACGTCTATCCAATACAGGGGAGTCGGTTCGCTTGCCGCTCGCAATAACGGCAATGTAACTCCTGGATATCCCAATGGCTGGCAGCCAAACGATATTCTCCTCTGTCTGGTCGAAACCAAAGACAATGTAAGTGTCACCATGTCCGGCTGGACGCAGTTACTTTCCGGCACCAGCGGTACAACGCATCAGGCCATGGTCTTCTGGAAAAAAGCCGCCTCCGGCGACGATACTTCCCCCACAATAACGCACCCAGGCGGCAACTCCATCATTGCCCGCATCGTCGGCTTCTACAACGTTGACACCACCAACCCCTTCGAAGGCACGGCTTCACTCATCCATTCACAAAGCGACCTCACCACCGAAGCTGCCAGCATTACCACCGTATCGCAGGGAGCGATGCTGGTCTTCACTGCGCATATCGCAGACAACAATTCAAGCATCAACAATACAAACATGGTGGCGGGCTGGACCGAGTTGTTTGCAAGTTCCACCGCCAGGGGCACCGATTCTTCCATTGAAGCGTGGAACAAAATACCAGCCCCTGTCGGCACTCAGCCTGCCATCACCGCACCACGCACCGGCACCAGCGCCATCAGCAGCGGCGGCATGATCGCCTTGAGACCAGCGACCCCGGGATTTCCCTCACTGACCATCAACAAACCAGCCGGCACAGTCACCGGGGATGTCATGGTTGCCTCCATCGCCGTGACACCCGGGTCTATTGGCATTACCCCCCCATCCGGCTGGACAATTGTTCAGGACATCGTGCAAACCCAGGCTTCCACCAGTCATTTGACTACCTTCTACAAAATTGCAACCGCCAGCGAGCCAACCATTTACACCTGGAATTTATCCGCAAGTCACTCAGGTGTTGTCGGAGGCATAGCGAGCTTTTCCGGAGTGGATACCTCAAGCCCGATTGTTTCTTCCGCCAGCCTGGTGGAAAACGGCAACAACACGGTCAACCATACCGCTCCGAGCATCAATGCCAACGCGGATGACATGCTGGTCACAGTGCATGAATACCAAAGTTCGGGCACCTGGACACCTCCCAGCGGGATGACCGAAGCTGTTGACAAATATTCCGAGCCATCACCCGGCGCCAACGGTATCTCGCTTGAGATGAATTACCTGCTGCTAGGAGCAGCAGGCCCTACCGGAACAAAAGTTGCTACGGCTTCCAACAACGGTGACGAAGGGGCATCGCAGTCACTGGCCTTGCGATCGGCAATCGTTTGTTTTACCGACAATTTCAACACCACCCTCTCGGGCAACTGGATAATGGCCAACGAAAGCGGCACATTCGGCAACCCCAGGATCGTCAACCAGCGGTTGCGGCTCACTGATGCCTCTTCCGGCGTATCGACCATGGCCGCCTTGCAGCAGCTTTTCCCGGCGGCCGGAAACAAAATTGTGGTTGAATTCGACCATCTGTCCTATAACGGTTCCGGGGCCGATGGGATGTGCGTTGTTCTCTCCGATGCAGCAATCGCCCCTGTGCCCGGAGCTTTTGGCGGTTCGCTGGGATACGCACCCAAGCAGGTCAGCGCCGGAGGAGATACAACCCATGCCGGATTTGCCGGGGGCTGGCTCGGAATCGCCCTTGACGAATACGGCAATTTCTCCAATCCCACCGAGGGGCGCATCGGGGGACCAGGGTTACGGGTTGATTCTGCCGCCATAAGAGGCTCCGGTTCCCTTTATACCGGCTACCCCTATCTTACTGGCACCACCACTCTCTCTCCGGGCATCGATAATGCCGGGTCAACCACCCCTGCCCCGGGATACCGCTACCGGATCACCATCGACCACATTAACGGCATCAACGCCTACACCTCAGTGGAGCGCGATACGGGCACCGGCTTTGTTACCCTTATCGCGCCCTTTGACGCCAAAGCCTCAGTTGGACAGGACGCGGTGCCGGTCAACTGGTTCCTCTCTTTCACCGGCTCCACCGGCGGCTCAAGCAACATCCATGAGTTCGACAATCTGCGAGTCTGCTCGACGCAACCCCAGACCCTGCCTACCCTGGACCATGTCCGCATCCTGCATGACGGACAGGCGCTCACCTGCGCCGCGGAAAACATCACCCTGAAAGCCTGCGCCGACGCCACCTGCTCAACTCTCTACCTCGGCCCGGTAACCGTAAATTTAACCAATATTGGTGGCGCAAGCTGGTCATCGGACCCGATCACCTTCACCGGCGGGCAGACCACGGTCCGCCTCACCAAAAACACCGCTGGCACAGTGACCCTTGGGGGTATAGTCACCTCCCCTGCGGCCGCCAATACAACTGCAATCTGCTATAATGGCGCAACTCAGAGCTGCTCGCTCAACTATACCCTCACCGCTGCCTGTTTTGATGCCGTGGAAACAGGCAGATCCGCTTCCACTCCCATTTACACCAAACTGGCAGGCACTGCTTTCCCCCTGGATGTGCTTGCCCTGGCAACGGGTTTCACCGGACCGGTTTCCGTTGCCCTGGTCGACCCAACCGCAGTTACCGGAAATTGCAACGATTTCAACGCCGGACTGACGGCTGAAGCTGCCTACACCTTTCTCGCCGGCGACAACGGCCGTCGCACTTTCAATTTCAATTACCCGAACGCGGCGAAAAACGTTCGGGTTCGCATCCGTAACACGAGCACCAGTCAATCCACCTGCTCCTCGGACAACTTTGCCATCCGCCCACGGCAGTTAACGCTCTCCACCACAACTCCGCTTAATCACGCAATAAACACCCTGAAGGCAGGCGCCAACTTCAACCTCACTGGAGCCTCCGGCGTTCCCTCAGGCTACACCGGCACCCCGACCACCGACCCCACCAAGATCATTGACCACAACAATCTTGCCATCGGAGTTATCCCTCTGACCGGTTCCTTTGCCGCAGCAACCGGGGTCAATGCCATCGGAACCTTTCAATATCGTGACGTGGGGACCATAACTCTGCAGACCAACGCCGTGCTCGATGCGACCTTTACCGCCGTCGATCAGGTAACAGGCCTGATCGGCAGCGTCGACCACGGTTCTGCCGGGGATTGCATTGCCAACAGCTTCTCAAATACCCTCTCTGTCGGATATTACGGCTGCAATATCGGCGGCACGCCGCTGGGACCTCTGGGCCGTTTTTATCCGGACCACTACGAGGTGACAGCCAATCTCACCGCAGCCTGTAATGGCTTCACCTACATGAACCAAGCCGCCCTTGGCGTCAGCCTTGCTATCCAGGCCATGGCCATAGGCGGGGTAACTCCGCTGTCCCGATACACCAGCGGCTATTTGCCCCTGGCCGACCTCAGCATTACCGGAGACAATAATGGCACAGCCATTACCCCTATCAACAACCGACTCACCCCAGACTTACCTGCCTTCCAGTGGACCAGCGGCGCTTACACCGGCTCAGGCACATACAGCTTCGACCGGGCAATCAATCCGGATGGCCCCTTTGACAATTTCAAACTCAAAGTCACGGTCACTGACATCGATGGCGCCAAAATTACCAAACTGAACGGTATAACGATTGCCGGGGTCGGATTCGAATTTTCCCCTTCCACCAAAATACGCTACGGCAGACTGCGACTCCCCAATGCCTATGGCCCTGAAACTTCACCGCTAGCCATGGCGCTCCGGGCCGAATATTTCAATGGTACCGGCTTTGTCACCAACACCCTTGACAACTGCACCAGCCTGCCCCTGGCCACTCGAATTTTCCTCAGTAATCCCGTCACTGCCGGGGGGGCAGAACAACCCGGTACTGCCGCAATGACCGTCGGCGCCGGAACCACTTCCGCAACCATGGCTAACGCGCCTTTTGCAAGCGGCGATGGTGGCCTCTCATTCAGCGCCCCCGGCGCAGGCAACATCGGCTATGTGGATGTGCGAGCGGATGTCTCCGCTTTCCCGTGGCTGCAATTCGACTGGGATAACAACGGCAGCCTCGACCCCAACCTCAATGCCCGGATCAACTTCGGCATCTATCGCGGCAACGACCGGATCATCAACTGGCGGGAGATCATTCGCTGAATCATGATTATGAACCTTTGCCCATATACAACAAGCCGGGAGCACGGCTTCACCCTGATAGAACTGGTTATGATCATTGTCATTCTCGGCATTCTTTCCGCAACTGTTTATGTGCGCTGGCCAGTGGGCATGGAGGAAGATGCAGCGGCAAAAGAGTTGAGACGTGCAATACGCTACGCCCAGCACAAGGCCATGACTCGGCAGTACGATGATACGAGCCCGGAATCAGCGTGGGGGATTATTATTGCAAGTCCCAACCGATATACCCTCCAACGCCAAAATGCTAATTGCCTGCTCGCTGCCGATGCCGCAGACCCAGACAAATGTGCGGAAGAGGAATACCGTGAGCGCGCACTAAATGATGACAGCACCATGACCCTGACCGGAGGACCGGTCTGGTTTAACGCTTTGGGCGAGCCCATCGATGCCGATGGTTCGATCACTGGTACCGCAGGCACCCCTTTGCCCGTGGGGCCAACACTCTCGTTCACCGTGGCCGGAACCAAACCCGTGGTTGTTTCCCCTAAAACCGGATACGTTCAATAATGCCGCTCCCAAATCAATTATCCGAAATCCGTACATCAATTAACCGTCCGCAGGCAGGGCTGAGAAATTCCTCTCCAGGATTTACTCTGATCGAGATTGTCATCACCATTGTCATCCTAGGTGCGGTTGCCGGAATCCTGGTGCCATTCTTCACCGCCATCACCCACAGCCCGGACCCGGTAATTCGAGAGCGGGCCATCTCCTTGGGCCAGGCCATGATGGATGAAATTATGGCTAAGCGATGGGACGAAAATACGCCGAATGGCGGGGGTCCGCTCAACACCAGCGAATCGGCACGCGGCACCGTGGCGGCCACGCTTGTCGCGAATCTCGGCGTCGATGCGGGAGAAAACAGGACCACCTATGATGATGTGGACGACTATCGCAGCATGCCTGCGGAAATTGACAATTTCACGGATCAAAACGGCAGTAATTTCAGCCTGCCCGGCTATCGCCGCCAGGTGGCCGTAGACTATATTGCCAGCTCAAGCGGTATCATTACTCAGGATCTGCCCATCGTTTCCGTAAATGCTACAGACACCAAGCGAGTCGTCGTGACCATCACCTCACCCTTGGGAGAGGTTTTTAATTTTGTGACCGTTGCCTGCAATATATGACATGCATATGAAAACCAACAACCAACAAAATTTTAACGTGCAAACATCAACGGCCACAGATCGAATTTCTCCGTCATTCCGGCGCAAGCCGGAATCCAGTATTCATGGATTTCTGAACCCCGGCTTTCGCCGGGGTGACACCACGTTGTCTTCTCGCTTTTCTCTGCAAAACAACAGCAGAAACAAACAGAAAGGCTTTACCCTGATCGAATTGATCATCGTGGTCGTACTGCTCGGCATTATCGGAGTTATGGGCGCCAGCTTTATCAGCGAAGCATTCAAGGGCTTTTTTGACACCGATGTCCGCATGGAGATATATGAAGGAGGCAAGTCGGCCATGGTGCGGATGGAGCGGGAAATTCATATCGCTCTGCCCAATGGTGTGCGGGTCAACGGCGATGGGATCGAATTCGGGGTGATCGACGAAAACAGTATGGCAAATGTCTTTGGCCAATATACGGAAACATCCCCCAGCGGCAGCACCTCCATCACCGACCGGACAGCCGGGTTGCCGCTGAACACCCTTGTTTCCATGTACAATACTGAATGGGCGATCTTCGCTAACGGCAGCAGAACATACCGCGTAACCAGCAACGGCACGAATCCCATGATCCTGGACCGGAACATCGGCCCCTCTTCGCCGTATCAAAGGTTCTATGCCGTGCGTCCCGATGCCGTCAGTTTCACCGTTGTCGGCACCACTCTTTCCCGAACCACCGCAGCAGTGACCCCCGGCGCAAACCTCGGCGCATTTGGCAGTGCGCAGCTGTTGGCTCAGGACATCGTCCCCAGCAACGGGCTGCCGTATTTCACGTACGATCCCGGCACCTCATCCCGGAACAGTCTGGTGTCCATTCATTTCGCCATTTCACGCAACGGGGAAATCGTAAACTTCCACAAGGAGGTCCAAATCCGCAATGTGCCCTGAATATCTTGCCCCTCTGAACAACCACCGCGGCATCGGCCTGATCACCGCAGTGTTCGCCATTGTCATCCTCTCGCTTTTCGGGTTGTTGCTTACCCGATACACTGTAACCACCCAGATGTCTTCGGCTGAAGACTATATTTGGGCCCAAGCACTGTACAGCGCCGAATCCACCATGCGCTTGAACATCCTGAGAAACGATGGCGGTGGCAATTTCCCCGGCGTCCCAACCCCACAGGTGGGCCAGATCCCCACCCAGGTGATCGCTCCCTCCGTCTTCAATGGCGTCGGCAATCCCTCGACAATCCGGGTTCAGGCCCTTCACGGCACCGGAGTCAGCCGCACGGTGGAGGCGAAGTACATCCTCTAGTTGAAATAATTTCTCCTCAGCCAAGCCCCTGGTCCCTCCTTCCTTGTCCCTGCCCCTCAAAAAAAATAAAGAGTGCTCCCCATTGCCAGCCCATTTCTCCCATGGTAAAAATTCCCCGAATTCACCATAACCATCTTAAAATATTGTTTTTTTTATTCAGATAAATCTCTCGCGCCACCCGTTTAGCAGGATAAAACATGGCTTTTTGATATTTTTCCCTAATAAAACAATATGTTATTTCTTTGATGTCGGAAAAATATATGATACAAAGAAATGATTTCTTTTGAGAGAATTGACGAGAAGCGTTGTTGCCACTGAACAAACACTCTGGGAGAGGAGGTTTTCCATTGCTTAGGCTTAACAACAAAGGTTTTACCCTCATTGAGCTCATCATCGTCATCATTCTCCTTGGGCTTATTTCCGCTACGGCGATCCCCTACTATCTCAACATCCAGAAAGAAGCGAAAATCGCCGTGGTCAAGGGCAAGCTCGCCGCCATCCGAGGCGGGCTGGAACTGGCCCACGCCAAGATCCTCGCCTCCGGGGTCAATACCGGCCCAGACGGCAATAATCCCGACTGGCCCACCCTGGAA
>JAHJTI010000177.1 GCA_018829945.1 Pseudomonadota bacterium
AACCGTCGCCGCCACAAAGAGGACAAGGCGTAATCAAGAATATTAAGCTGTTTTTCGATATTGTAATGAGCCATAACAGGTCTCAGCGCGGAGGCGGCAGCCAAAAGGCGCCGGAGGGAAAATGTTCGATGGCCCCTGGATGATCCATAAACGGGGCCATTGGGTCGCTTACTGCCGGATGGCGGGTGTAGCGCGCTTCGGTAGACACCGCCAGATCGGTGAGCCCAAGTGCGCCGGTAAGCACTTCCAGTTGGGCAAGGGTTGTTGCTTCAACCTTGCGACGGCTTAAGGCATCGACAAGCAATGCGCCGTCAAGGACCAGCAACAGTGCGAGGAGGATGGTGAAAACAAGAGCGGGACGCATGGTCATTTGCAACAGTGGTTTCAAGGTGACACTCTCCGTTTGTCCCGTAACAGGTTGAGGATGAGCGGAAAATCATCGCATCTTTTGTCCGTGACGCATGGACTGCACCAGGGTTTCGGTGATCTCCTCAAAGCGCAGTACCTTGGTCCCTTTGTGATCCTTGCGAAAATTTTCCGCAGCCGCGGCAGAGGTAAAGGGAATGAACTCGTGGCCCATGGGCCCGTAAACATCACTGCCGACAACGTACCTGGCCGTACGGCCGTCAATCCAGGCAAGGGTGTAATAGTCTTTTACCCAGATCTCCTGCGCTGTCTGCCCCGGCATGCCGAACGATGCGGGGTTGAGAGTAAAGGCCAGCAAATCTTTTACGCCATCGAAATATTTTATGGTCCCGTTGGTCAGCCGAACCTGTGTTATCCAATCCGGGAATTTTGTCACAAACATTCCGCAGACAGGGCAGCGTTCCTTGGTGGAAATATCCTTTTCAGGCTCGGCCAGAAGAGGGGTTGTCATAAAGATACAGAAAACGAAGCATGCAAAAAATGCACTTTTCCTTACAAGGCAATTCTTGAGAACCAATTTTGACATTTCTATCCAACCTGTTGTTTTATTGCTGTTTATTTGTGTTTTTATCGAGATATTCGCCCAGCAAATTTTTCAACTCCGCCTCACTGACCCCTCCAAGAATGGCGGCAAGAATCTTGTGATCCGGACTGATAATGATGGTCTGCGGTTCCAATTTGATATTGTACCGCGCTGAAATCATGCCATCTTTGTCGATAAGCACAGGAAAAACAATATCCAAGTCGTCCACAAACTGATGCACCGTTGCCTCGTCGGAATGGCGATTGACGTAAACAACCCGCAGCCCGGCATCCTTATACTTTTCAAAATACTGGTTGAAAATCGGGGTGTCGGCCCGGCAGAATTTACAATCCGTGGACCAAAAACGCAGAACAACCGGCTTGCCTTGATATCCTGCAAGTGAAACCGGCTGTCCGCTCAGATCGGTGCCGGAAAATTCCGGGGCCGGATCACCGATTTGTAATTTTTTTGCAGCCTGATTTTCACCGGAACACGCAGCAAGAACGCAGAGAACCGTACAAAACAGCAAAACCGGGATGATTTTTTTAGACATTGATAACGCTCTGACAAAATTCATTAATGTAGTTCGGTTCATCCTGAACAGTGTCAACGGCAACGGAAAAAGACGCCGGCTGCATCCGACATAAAAACCGTTCGCCCTGAGCCTGTCGAAGGGTGTTCAGATTTTTTAAAAATGCAATGTCAAACCGGTTCAGCGATTGGATCCAGCAAACATCAAGCCGTCTGTCCGGAAAGCACACCCTGACGCATGGAAAAAACCCTGGCACCTTTCTGGGTGGCGGCAAGATCGCTGTTGTGGGTTACGACCACGAAGGTTGTCCCCTGTTCATTATATCTTCTGAACAGAGTAAGGATATCTTTTTCTGTTTCTTCGTCCAGATCCCCGGTGGGCTCGTCGGCCAGGATGATATCGGGACAATTAATAAAAGAACGCGCAATGGCGACCCGTCGCTGCTGTCCGCCGGAAAGCTGGGATGGGAAGGCATTACCCTTGTCAGCCAAACCGACTTGATCAAGGATATCCAGAGCAAGTTCACGGCTGCCTGCGGGATTTTGGCCGAAACTCAAGGGGAGCAGAATGTTCTCCATTACCGAGAGAGTTGGAATCAGGCTGGCGAACTGAAATATAAAGCCGATTTTGCTGTTGCGCATGGTGGAAAGAGCTTGATCTGACTGCTGCCAGTTTTCTACCCCATCTATAAAAACCTGCCCGCTGTCCGGGCCGGTCAACCCGCCGATCAGACTCAAAAGCGTTGTTTTCCCCGAGCCGGAATGCCCTAGGATAACGAGGAAGTCGCCTTTGTTGACGGAAAGATTCACCGCGCTAACAGCGTGAACCATGGTGTTTTCCACAGGGTAGGTTTTGGTGAGATCCTTGCATTCGATGATCACGATTTTCCCCAATATTACGATTCAGTATTGATCAGAACGGGGAATATCCCCATTGGTCCATGCACAATCTACTGCAAAAAAATTTGCGTTTAACATAAAAATGAGGTTGCCAATATACCACGGAGTGGTAATATCGTAAACATGAATGCGGCATTTTGTCGCAGGGCAATTTGTCGCACCATAGATGTCAACCTTGCACAAGGCGGTAAGCTGACCGCGATGTTCAGGGCCATTACAACAGACAGTCACAACTGTCGTATGTCAGCAGGGTCAATCGATCCGCGGTCATTTAAATGAGGAGAAAATCATGCAATTCCCCAAAGCTTCCTGGCGTAACTCTCTTATCACCGGCACCCTCGCCCTCGGACTGATCGGCGCCGCCGCAACCGCCAACGCGGCAGACTATGCAGGCACTGCATACGTTGCAGGCATGGGCGGCCATTTTGCAAAGGCCGTATTCAAGATTGACCCCAAGGCAGAAACTCCCATCATTATTGAAGAACTGGACAAAATCGACATCGGCGACGGCAAAACCCATCCTTTCCATGATGCGCGCATCGATGACAAAGACCGCAACACCATCTACTGGTCTACCTACAAGCCTGATGCCAGCGCCAACAACTCTTACCATTACGGCAAAACCGATCTTAAAAGCGGCAATGTTGTTATTGACAAAACCTTCCCGGTTCCGGCCAATACTCTGAGCACCAAGGCTGGCTACTGCGCCTCCGCCCAGACCAAAGACTACTTCATGCCGATTTCAATGAACAAGCCCGGTTATATCACCATCATCGACAAGAAGACCATGGAAGCAAAGCACAATGTCTTCCTGCAGGGCACTGAGGCCGACATCAAGGGTGGCATCAAGTACACCCACGGTGTTAACTCTCCGGACATGAAGGAAATCCTGGTCACCCTCAACGAGGCCAATGTCGCCCCGGATGACAAGGAGCTTGGCGATGTTATCGGCAAGATGCACATGTTCGTTCTTGACTCCAAGGCACTTGAGCAGGGCAAGGTGAAAGTTCTGCGCAAAGGCGTGGCAGACGGCAACTTCAAGAAGACCGTGAGCTTCCGTCAGTACTACTCACCGGACGGCAAGTACATTGCAAACGCCACCGGCGACATCCTTTTTATTGTTGACGCAAAAACCTTAAAAACCGTCTCTTCCGTGACCATGGCTAACCTGGAAGAAACCCACGACGCCATTTTCACTCCGGACAGCAAGTATGTAATAATCACCACCCGGACCAAGGCTGTTCTTCCCGGTTGCAAGGATCCGGAAAGGCCTGCTGATGGCGAATGGCGCATGGACGGCCAGCTGCGTCTTTTTGACGTGACTGCCAAGAAGATGATCGGCAAGGCCAGCTCCACCTGCCTGAAATGCCATGACGAGCAACTCGGAACCGACGAGAGCGCTCCGCACGCCATTCTCTGCGGTCTTGATGTAAACTGGGCAGCAAAAGGTGCCAAGAAGAAATAAGTTCCCTTCTTCATCTTTTCTTGTTTCACTTAAAAACCGGGGGGCTTTACAGCCCTCCGGTTTTTTGTATTTGATCTTCAATCAATAACTTCCCCCACGACAGCCAAAGACCTATGAAATCTCGCAACGCCCACACCATACTCGCCATTGCCTGGAAAGGCGTTACCCGGAAGATGTTCCGCAACCTTATCCTTATGCTGGCGGTTGGT
>JAHJTI010000178.1 GCA_018829945.1 Pseudomonadota bacterium
AAGTCTTATTTCAATAAATGAGCAGCGACTGGATCTGTTCCGGGTTTTTCCCGGAATAAGAAGGTTTCTGGCCGCACGGCATCACTATGCCTATCTGCGGACAGCCGGTGATATTCTCTTTGCCCTGGTGGTAATTTCAGGGATTTTCGGGCCAAAGGATGTCCGGAATAACGTTGCTGTTTTCCTGTCCTGGGGGCTTATCTGGCCGAGTATCGTGCTCAGCTGGTTTTTTGTGGGGCGGATGTGGTGCGGGATCTGCCCGTTTCCGGGACTTGGTGTTTTCCTGCAACGACGGGGAATAACCCTTTCCCTGCCAGTGCCGAAATTTTTGCAGAAATATGGCGTGTACGCCTCGGTTATCCTGCTGGCGCTTATTATCTGGACCGAGGTTGTCGGCGGGCTGGACCGTTCACCGATCGGCACATCTTTTTTCGTTCTGTCCATTGTTTTTGGCGCAGCCTTGCTTTCGGTCCTTTTTCCCGGTCAGGCCTGGTGTCGGCATCTCTGCCCATTGGGTCGGATCAGCGGCGCGGCAGCAACCCTTTCCATTACCGAATTCAGGCCCGATCACGAAAAATGCCGCGGCTGTGAGACGTTTGCCTGCAAAAAAGGGAATGATGAAAAACGCGGCTGTCCGGTCTATCTTGGTGCCTATAATGTTCAGAACAACCTGCATTGTCTGGTCTGCGGTCACTGTCTTCCATTCTGTGATCGGGATTCGCCGCAGCTTCTTTTGCGAAATCCCTATTCGGAGCTGATCCGCAACAAAGGCCGCTACATCACCTGTTCGTATATCGTGCCCTTTCTCATCGGCTCCCAGCTTGCGCGGTTCCTGAAGAAAAAGGAGATATACGCCCAGGTTGCCTCGTTCACCGGCTGGTCGGACGCGATTCTCTTCAGTCTGCTGTTGTTGCTTGGCTTTGGTCTGAGTCTGGCGATTATCCGTTTTGGCACCCGCCTGTTTGGAGTAACAGAGGACCCATTGTTCGGCAAATTTTCGCCCATGGTTCCTATTCTGATCCCCATGGCCTTCACCGGTGAGCTTGTCTACCGGCTGGGATATTTTGCCGCAGGGGTTGGTGATTTTATTCCCACTATCGGACGCCAGAGTGGCGTGGCGTTTTTTGAAAAGTTGTTTTTTACTATCCCGGATTTCCCGGTCCAGATGCTCTCCGCGTTCTTCTTACTGAACGGTTCCATCGCCGGGTGTTACATTCTCTGGCAGTTCTGTCTCAACGATTTCGAGGGACGCGTCCGCTTTCGGAATTTTCTCGGAATCAATCTACTGATCGTCCTGCTTCTCTTTTTCTATCTGACTGTTATTTTTTAGCCTCCGCTGCGAACTGGTTGTTTTGTCATTGCGGCGTTGTAAGGGTCTTTGATTAGCGGTTTGATTGGGAATGGCTCATAAAAGAGAGGCGTTTGCGTTTGGCAAGCTCCCGCATGTCCGTTGCCCGATCTGATTCATCAATGATTTCCCTGCCCACAATTTCTTCAATGATATCCTCAAGGCTGACAACGCCTGAAATCGAACCGTATTCATCAACCACCATAAAAAGATGTTTCTTGTGCTCAAAAAATTCGAGCATGACCGCGGTCAGTCGTGCTGTCTCCGGAACAAAATGAGCGGAATGCATAAACTCCCGCAAGGTTTTGTTTTCGGCTCCCTGGGCAGCCAAGATGTGCAGATCTTTGTGCAGAATAATGCCTACCACTTCATCCCGGTATTTTTCATAGACTGGAATTCTGCTGTGCATATTGAGCATTTCTTTTCCCTGCATAACATCGGCTACGGTCAGGTCGGCATCAAGCATGAAGGTGACGGTGATCGGGGTCATGATCTGGCGAACGGTTTTATCCTTCAAATCAAGAATATTGGTGATAACCCGATGCTCCTGAAGGCTAATCTCCCCGGATTTATGGCTTCTTCTTGCCAATGCCTGAATTTCCTGGGCCGAAACCAGGAGGCCGTCATCCTTGGCCGGAAGAAGTCTGGTGATGGCCTGAATTATCAAAATGAAAGGGCGCATCAATTTCACCATCCAGTGAAGGGGGTAGGCAATCCAGACGGCGAGCGGTCGACAGTAGGAAACCCCGATGGTCTTAGGCAATATTTCTGAAAAGAGAAGGATGCCCAGAGTGAAGATCGCTGAGAACCAGACCATGTTTTTGTCACCGAAAACTCCAGCTGCCGCCGCGCCCACAAAGGTGGCACCGGCTGTATTGGCAATGGTGTTTATGGTAAGGACGGCGGTGATGGGGCGGTGAATATTTTTTTTGAGATCCATGAGGATGCGGCCAATCCGTTTGTGGCTTCGCTTGGTGATATCAATGTGGCTTACCGGCAGCGAATAGAGGGCCGCTTCAAGGATACTACTTAGAGCAGAAATGATAATGACCAGCAGCGCGCCGAGAAATAATTGCAGCATCAGGAACTCCTTTGGGGGCTCGGATATGAGGCGGGAGAATTTTGTTTGCAGAAGCTGTACGGAATATACCGTAATTATTTGATAGTATCATGTAATTATCGTTGCGTAAGGGGTACTCTGTATTATATAAATAAATATCTCCTTCAATGAACTCCAGACAGACAAGGGAAGCCGTAACAGGACAACCCCACCGAACTCCTTCAGTATTTTATTGAGATGGCGAAAACAGTTTTGTTTTCTGGGTGCGCCACCATACCCTCGCGCAAAAGGGTCGGAAGGGGATTTGCAACCTATGGCTTGCATAAAAAAATGTTCGGTTTTTATAGTTGATCCTGGTCTTTCGAACAAATCCGCTTTTCAGGAATTGCTTGGGGACTGGTCGCATCTTGTCTGCTATTGCTCCTCCATCGAAGAATTCAAACACCTTCTTGTCGGGATTGTGCCGGATATTGTTTTGTGCAATCTCAGTCTCCCTGGCATGCATGAACAGGATTTTCTGCGCCAGGTTGCCACCGCTTGCCCCCATGCAATCAGAGTTGTTTTTTCGGAGAAAGCAGGCGCGGATGCGCTGGTAAGGCTGGTGGCTACCGGGGCTGCTCATCGGGCGTTTTGCCTGCCCCTGAGCAAGGGGCTTGGGCAGTCATTGGAACATGATCTGACCGTGCGTTCGCGGATCCGGATTCGTAAATGCTGGGAGTTTATGAACCATGGCCAGGGGTTGCCCACGCTTCCACCGGTGGTTCATGAGTTGGAAACTATTCTCCAGAACCCGCACTATGCTTTGACGCAGGTTGTCGAGGTTCTTGGCAAAGATCCAATCCTTGCCGCCCGGCTTTTGCAGATGGTAAATTCCGTACATTTCTCCCGAGGGATTATGATTGATGATCTCCATCGGGCAGTCAGCTATCTCGGGATCAGCAGAACACGAAAAATGGTCCTTTTTATCTGTGCGCTCAATCATTTTCAGTATCCAAAAAAATATCATCGCCATGCCCTGAGTATCATCGACCACAGCATTCAGTGCGGGAAACTGGCCGGGATTATCGCCAGGAAGATTGCTCCAGGACAGGAGAGAACAGCGGTTACCGCCGGTCTTTTGCATGATATCGGTAAATTGGTTTTTCTTACCTCCCTTGATGAGGCGTTGCATCATTCCCCCACATTCATGCGAAAATATGGACTGTTCGCCACAGAGATGGAAGAGCAGATTTTTGGCATTAATCATCTGGAATTGGGCAGCGCTCTGCTTCTCTGGTGGAATCTCCCCCTGGTTATGGTTGATGCCGCGGCAAACCACAGCCAGCCGCTCAACTCCTTGCAGGGGGTGCCCTTGTGCGTGGCCATTGCCGACCGTTGCCTGCTTAAGGTCTCCAATGGCCACGCATTCACTGTTGATTTTAACCTTCTCCCCCATGATCTGCCGGTGGAGCAATGGCTTGAATGTGCCCGTGCCCTGACCATGGACAAGATCATGCCCATTGCCGCATGATTGTGTCGCTTCGGCCCCTTCGTGTTTTCGTAAATCACAACGCCCTAACTCCCAATAATACAGATCGAGGAGCATATCTTCATGTTGCAGCTTAGCAAGGTTGGACCCAGGACCTATACCGGTGATCTTCTCGTGTATCTGGCGCGCCAACCCGCCAAAGGTTTTCCCAGGTGTGGAGATGG
>JAHJTI010000179.1 GCA_018829945.1 Pseudomonadota bacterium
CTCATCACCGGGGCCAGGGCTTCAATGATTCTCTGCCCGGCCAGCATCACCGACTCTTCCTCCTCCACCCCCTCGAACAGGACGATGAACTCATCGCCACCGTACCGGGCCAGACTGTCGATCTCCCGCAGACAATTATTCAGCCGGATCGCCACCTCCTTGAGCAACAGATCACCAACCGAATGTCCCAGGCTATCATTGATTCGCTTGAAATTGTCCAGGTCAAGAAACAAAACCGCCACCTTGCTTTCGTGCCGCCGGGCATGGGCCATCGCCACCCCGAGCCGGTCGTGAAACAACACCCGGTTGGGCAGGCCGGTGAGGGCATCGTGGTGCGCCTGATAACGCAACTGCTCTTCATGCAGCTTGATTTCGGTCATGTCGTGGAATACACCGACATAATTCACGATATTTTCCTGCGGATCACGGATGGAGGAAATAGTCAGCCACTGGGGATATATCTCCCCGTCCTTGCGCCGATTCCAGATCTCGCCCTGCCATTGACCATCATCCACAAGGGCGCGCCACATTTCGGCAAAAAACTCGCTATCGTGCCGTTCTGATTTGAGAATCCTGGGGTTTTGTCCCATTACCTCCTCTTGCCCATAGCCGGTGATATCTGAAAATGCCCGGTTTATCCGCTGGATAATGCCATCGGCATTGGTGATCACAATGCCTTCGATGCTGTTTTCAAAAACATTGTCCGACAGCACCATCTGCTGGGTGGCATGCTTTGCCTCGGTGATATCCTGAATAATACCCATGAGTTGAACTGCCCGACCACGATCGTCCCGCTTAGCCTCGGCTTCCGCATGGACATACCGCTCCGCGCCATCAACCCGGATGATGCGGAAATCCAGGTTGCCGGCAGAATCACCTGCCAGCAAAATCTGCAGCCAATCCTGCAAAATGGGCTGATCTTCGGGGTGAACATATTGCTGAAAGCCTTCAAAGCTGTAGGTTCGATCCTCCTTGCTCACCCCAAAGAGGCGATAGGCCTGCTCGGAGCAAACAAGATTGTTTTTGACGATATCCCACTCCCAATAGCCGAGCCTGGCGATTTTCTGAGCCTTGGCCAGGCTTCTCTCGCTGCGCCGCAAACTTTCTTCGATGCGCCCCCGTTCGAGAATCTCCTGATTGAGATCCTCGTTGGTCTTGGCCAGATCCACCGTGCGCTCAACAATGATCTCCTCAAGATTATGCCTGTATTTTTCCAACTCAGCATAGCTCTTGCCAAGTTCGGCCGTGGACAGAGTCAGGGATTGATTCACTCCGCGCAGTTCCCTGTGCATTACGGCAAAGGTGAAATGCAGCACCAGAAAGGCGATGAGCACCACCAGAAGGGTCAGGACGATGCTTACTCCCACAAAAGCTTTGAATTCCTCGACAAACTGGGTCACTTCAATGGCCAGGGCAACCCGGCCGACAGTCTGGCCCTTGAAATCCGGCAGAGTCAAAGTGGTGTCAAAGACATACCAGCGCCCATGAATCTGTTGCGGGACAAGTTTTCCGCTACTGAAGCGAAAATTTTCCGGGAGGTGTCGAAAAACATTATCACAACACTGGAGCAGGATCTGATTTCCCAATTCCCGGGTCGGATGGTGCAGAGAATGCTCTTTGCCGTGCCAGCCCGCCTTGTCAAAGAGCAGAGCCATCTGCGGCCCCGCCCCTGCATCCATCAGTTCCACAAGCCGGTCCGCTTTGAAGCCGAACTCTACGGCACCAACGTAGGCCTCGTCGGCAAAAACAGGCTGAATGATCCGGTAGAAAAGCCCCTCGGATCCAAGTTCATACCCGGCCAGAGGCGTATGCAGGCTGTTCGCCTCCACAATCATGGGCCGGGAGGAAAGATCGTCGCCGTACGCTTCCGGACGATGCACCCGCAGAAAAGATCGGTTGTCCGGGGTGTAGTAATGAAAACTCGCAAGAGAAGGGCTTTCGCGCTGCAGGACCTTTTCATACAGGGGAAGAGACAGGGATAACAAAGAACCCCGATCGCCTTTGGCAAAGGCGGTCACCAACCCGGGGCGGGTGGCGATGAGATTGTGAATCCTGGAACGGTAACTGGCAAAGGCCTGCTTGGTTGTCAGATCAAAAAGTGCATGGATATGCTGCTGCTGGGCACCAAGCATGGTTTTGAAATCATTGTGGCGGGTTTTAATTCCCCAGAACAAAAATACTCCGGCAAGGCAGAGAATCGTCCCCAGCACCGCCAGGGTGGCTTTCCATTGTCTCAGTAGAGGCATGCTTTTTTTCTCTCGATCCGCGGATAGGGGCAGAAACAAAGACTCGGAAGAGGCGGGAATCCCGATGCCGATCTCATCCCGTCTGTCATTTGGCAAGAAGCCCTGCGGCTGCAAGCAGGGCCCAGCCGGAATCATCAGAGGCTTCCCCGCTGTAGTCGGGATTTTCTCTCAAGCCAGCATAATGGGCCAGTAGCCGGGTTGCCAGCTTTTTTCCCAACTGAACGCCTTCCTGATCAAAAGAATTGATATTCCAGATAAATCCCTGGAACACCACCTTGGCTTCATAAAGAGCCAAAAGTGCGCCCATGGCGTAAGGCGTCAAGCGGTCGGCCAGGAGCATAACGCTGGGCCGGTTTCCAACGAAACAGCGGTTGGGATTTTCATGGGGTTGGCCGGTGGCAAGGGCAAGGGTCTGGGCCAACAGATTGGCCACCAGTTTTTCCTGGGAGGTGGTCTGCTCGATGAGCAGATCCTGCCCATACTGGCTCGTACGAAAGCCGATGAATTCGGCGGGGACAATGGAGGTTCCCTGGTGGATCAGTTGGTAAAAGGCATGCTGACCATTAGTGCCGGGTTCGCCCCAGATGATGGGGCCGCTTTTCCAGGTAAGCGGCTTGCCCTGCCTGGTTACGGATTTCCCGTTGCTTTCCATGTCGCATTGCTGGAGATGCGCGGTAAAACGCACGAGCGCCTGGCTGTACGGCAGGATGGCAAGGGTTTCACTCCCGAGAAAATTATGGTTCCAGATGCCCAGCAGGGCCAGAAGCAGTGGGGGATTGCTGAGGATATCCGGCTCTTCCGCAGCCAGGTCCATGGCATTGGCCCCGCGAAGGATTTCCTCAAGATGCGCGTATCCCAGACCAAAACCGAGCATCACCGCACCGACCATGGAGGTGGCGCTGTAACGCCCGCCGATGGAGTCGAACATGTAAAAAGAGCGCAGATACCGGGCAGGATTGTCCATGGGCGAGCCCTTACCGGTAACCGCGAGAAAATGGCGGTTCGGCTCCAGCCCTGCGTCGGCAAAAGCCTTGCGCACCAGTTCTTCGTTGGTCAGGGTTTCAAGGGTAGAGCCGCTTTTCGACACCACATTGACCAGAGTTCTGGCAAGATCAAGCCCGCTCAGGATGGCCGCGACATCATCAGGGTCCACGTTGCTGATAAAATGCACCCGCCGTCCGGGGATTTTATAGGCGGCCAGGGCCAGATACACGGCTCTGGGGCCGAGGTCGGACCCGCCGATTCCCACCTGAACCAGATCGGTGAATGACTGCCCTGCTTCATTGACAATAGTTCCCGCCTCAAGGGCAGCTAAAAAATCGGCCAGCTTATCCAACTCGGCTCTGGCCTGGCCCGACGCCTCGGGCGCAAGGCTGGCCGGCGCGAAGATATCGCGGCAGGCGGTGTGCAGCACCTGCCGCTCCTCGCTGGGATAGCCTTCGATCCGGTTCAACACCGCGCCCTTTTTCATCAGCATGAACTGGGTCACGGCCCCGCTCTCCTCGGCAAGCCTCTGCAAGGCCGCAAGCACCGCTTCGTCCACCCGCTGGGTTGCGTACAGCAGATCAAATCCGGCGGCGCGGGTCCGGTAGCGACGGATTCTTTCCGGAGACAAGGCGGAGGGTGCGGTTAAATCGTAAGGAGTTGCGGCAAGCGCCGCTAGATCCTTGCAAGCTTGCATCTTATCGAAATCACGAGAAAAATAAGACGAGACATCGCATTGTCCACAGGTTCCGGTCGGCTGTTCCATAAAAAAAATCCCCATTCCCCTCATAATTTCATGGATATACGAATAAAAAATGTTAAAAAATAAGATGTTATCTGCTACATAATAATGTTAATTATTTAGTATTCGATGTTTCTGGCCTCTTGAAGAAGTATCTTATCATAAACGGGCCATATCGCTGCACAGGACTTACACGGAAGCATATTTTTTTCCTGTTGGCAATGCAGCCGAGAACAGCGAAGTAACGAAGTACCCTTTGACCTAGAAATGGAATACCCTTCAGGGGAGCACGAGGCAGACCATGGAAACAGTTGCCGCTGAAAAGGAACTCTTTCGCTACTGCGAAATCATTTTTGGGCCGGAACTCACCATCTCCCGCGAATTTCTCGACTATCTCCAGCACTCCGGCATCAAAAGCGCCTACCGCAAACGGGCCATGGAAACCCACCCGGACAGGGCCTCCCTGGAAAATAACCGTGGGCAACACCAACGTCCCGACCTGTTCCATGCCGTGCAGGAGGCCTACGAAAATCTGATCACCTTTCTTGACGCCAGGGAAAAAGGGTATTGCCTGCCTCCCCCTGCCCGACAGGCGCAGCCTCGAACCCAGCCCCGCCGTCAACCGCCGCCCAAGCCCCAAAAGCCGCCCCAGGCAAAACCCAGCCAGACCACCTCCGGATTCCGCCAGCAAGGCAGAACCGGAACCCAGACAAAAGCTAATTTCCGGAATACCTCCGGCCAACCTACTGTTTTCTGGGATACGGAAAGTCTCTACCAGGGCCCGCTGCCGAATCGCCGCCTGCTTCTTGGCCACTTCCTCTACTATTCCGGGTTGATCAACTGGCGAACCATCATCCAGGCCCTCATCTGGCAACGTACCGAACGCCCTCGCCTGGGGGAAATCGGCCAGCGCTTCGGCCTGCTCAACGAGGCGGATGTGGTGCATATTCTCCGCAACCGCCCGACATTGCAGCCCTTTGGCCAGACCGCCATGGACCTTGGCCTGCTTTCCCAGCCGCAGCTCCAGATGCTTGTTGCCCACCAGAAACGTCTGCAAAAAAAATTCGGCGAGTTTTTCCTAGAAAAAGAGCTTCTCGAGCCCAATGAGTTGCGCATCCTGCTCCATCAATATCAGGAACACAACGCCAGAATTTCCGGCCAGATGAACGGATCTGCTTTCCGACGCTGATGTTGTTCTTCCCTTTATTTCCGGCGCAATGACGCCGCACACCAATCAGGCACCCCCGAGTCCGTTCATTACCCTCAGGCCCTAGACCGACCTCAATATGTACAATAATCTCATTTATCTCCTGGTAGTCATCCTGATTCTCACCACCGGGCCCACCCCTGAACAGTCACAGATCCCCTGGCCTGCCGCCCTGTTGCTTTTTTGCTCCAAGGGGGTGCTCTTCAACCAGTTGGCCCGTTATTTCTTCCGGCGCAATCCCGACAACACGGCGGCCCGCTATTTCGCCGCTGAGCAGCACCTCTCCATCCTGGCCATTGTTTTTCTGGCTGTGGATATTTTTCTTCTGGAGGGGCGCTTCTACCTCAGCAGGGTACCGCTTGCCCAGGAAATCCCAATTCTTGCCCACTTGGCCGGGATCATCGTCTTTTTTGGTTATCTTTGTCTCATCTGGCTGGCAGCGCGCCCGAGCTATCAGCGCATTTTCACCAGAACCCTTTCCGCCCGCTCATTTATCACGGCAAACATCAAAATCAATCTCGCCATTCTTCTGCCCTGGCTCATCATTTCCCTTCTTTTTGACCTTGTGCAGCTTGCTCCTTTTCCCCAAGTAAAAGACTTTCTTGCCTCGCCCTGGGGCGAACCCCTTCTGGTGCTGCTTTCTCTTTTCGGTCTGCTTTTTTTTCTCCCCCTGGCCATTGTCCGCCTCTGGGGCTGCACTCCGCTTCCGTCCGGACCGGCGAGAGACCGCATCGAAGCCTTCTGCCGGGGGCAGCGGCTGCAATTTACCGATATTCTACTCTGGCCGCTCTTCGAAGGCCGCATGCTGACCGCAGGGGTCATGGGCCTCACCCGCCGCTTCCGCTACCTCCTTGTAACCCCGGCTCTGCTGGAAGCCACAACACCGGAAGAAATCGAAGCGGTCATGGCCCATGAACTGGGACA
>JAHJTI010000180.1 GCA_018829945.1 Pseudomonadota bacterium
CCGAAGCGAAGCAGTTCGAATCCTTTTATTTGGAAATTCTGGCAAAACCGGGCCGTCGCACCAAAAAGCCCAAGGAAGAGGTGCAAATAGAAGGGGAAGAAGGGGAGTAGAGGGAAAGCGGGCCCCCCTTTTTTCTCCGTAGCCAGACCCTGGTGCCCTGCCCCGTGGAAATACTCTGCAAAAACAAGTTGAAAACAACCGCTCCACTGACTATACTTTCCTGTATCAACAATTGTTTCTACAGGAGATAAGGGAGGACAGTTATGGCAATTCAACTTGTCAAAAAATGGGGTAACAGCCCGGCGGTGCGCATTCCTGCCGCTATCATGGAATCGGCGCATCTCTCGTTGAATCAGCCGGTGCAGGTTCGTGCCGACCATGGGCGGGTCATCATTGAGCCGGCATCCCCCGACTACGACCTGGAAGACCTCCTGGCGGGGATTACCCCGGAGAATCGGCATTCGGAAACTGATTTCGGGACACCCCAAGGACAGGAAATCCTCTGATGGCTGCACCATATGTTCCCGATGAGGGGGATATCATCTGGCTGAATTTCACGCCACAGAGCGGGCACGAACAGGCAGGTCGTCGTCCGGCCGTGGTGCTCAGCCCGAAACTATATAACAGCCGCGCGGGTCTGGTGATCTGTGTGCCGGTGACCAACCAAATCAAGGGCTACCCTTTTGAGGTGGTACTCTCCGGGGCCGGGGCCACCGGCGCCGCCCTGGCCGATCAGGTCAAAAGCCTCGACTGGCAAGCCCGTCAGGCCGAGCGCAAGGGCACAGCCACCATGACCGAACTGGCGGAAATCAGAGCCAAAATCAAATCGCTGTTGAAGCTCGGTTGAATTCCGGGGACGGACAAATTTCCGCGAACACCATGTGCAAGAATCGGGATCATTTTTTGAAAAAACAGATTTTTTGAGTTAAGGACACTCTGTTTTTTTTCACTTTCGGCGGCCGGTCACCGGAGAAAAAGAAACACCATCATCCGGCTTTGCTTCTCGCCTGCCTCGCCTTCTCCGTTTCCCCCAGTTGCAGATACGCCTTTTCCATCAAGAGCCAGTTCTGCCGGATCAAATCATAATCCTTTCCGGCCAGGCTTTTTGACTTGATACAGAACTGGACCACCTGTTTATAATCTTTTTGCCCGTACTTCACCTGACCCATCTCGTGCCAGAGTCTGGCGTTGCGGGGTTCGAGGCGGAGGGCGCGTTCGAGCATCATTTCGGCCTGACTGAACTGCCCGGCCTGGAGATTCTGGCGGGCACTGGCAAGCAAGGTCGCGGCAGCCTTGCCTTCTTTCGGCACCGGCACCGACTCATAGCCGGGACCAGGAACTTCACTCGGCACAGGAGCTTGGTCGGGCCGGGAGACCGGCGCAGGTTCGGTGGGCTGCTCTACAAGTGTTTTCCCTGCACAGCCGTGCATAACCAGAGTCAAAGCCAACAGTAACCCGATCTTCCCGCCCATCTGCCATAAATGATTCCGCTGCATGCCGTTTTCCCTTGTTGCGTGTTTTCCCGACCAGACTAATCCCACTTCTTCCCCGCAGCACCGCGGAGAAACGCATGCTTCCCGGTTCTTCTGCGGTGCCTAATTGAACCAACCGCGGATCGTGTTCAAGATTCCCGGACTGCTCTTCCTCTCCTGGCCGGTATCAGACGGGCCGGAAGTTGGGGTTGCCCCATTGGGCAGGGTTCCCAGCGCAAAGGGGAGGACCACATTGTCACGGGTGACATCCACGGAGGGGGAATAGCTTCCCGCATTCAGTCTGGCCCATTCGATCCCCTCCGGCTCGATCAGCTCAAGGGGCTGGGGATGGAGCGACTGCATGATCTTTCCCCACACCACCATGGCGCCGCTGGCCCCGGTGAGCCCAGTCGGCTTGTTATCATCGCGGCCGATCCAGACCACACCCAGCCGGTTTCCGGTGAAGCCGGCAAACCAGCTATCCCGAAGCTCATCCGTGGTTCCTGTCTTGCCGGCAGCCCCCACCGAGGGTGGGAGATACTGGGTCAATGACCGTGCAGTGCCCTCGGTCACCACCCGCTGTAAGGCGGTATTGAGCAGAAAAATCTCCTGGGGCGCAAAACGCTGCTCCACGGTGAGGCCGTAACGCTGGACCACCGTGTTCTCCACGGTCAGCACGCTGCTGATGCACCGCTGCGGCTGATAGAAACCGCCGGTGGCAAAGAGCTGATAGAGCTGGGCCACCTCAAGGGGAGAGAGCTCCGCGGTGCCAAGGAGGAAGGAAGGATAGGGTTTGAAATCCTTGGTGATCCCTGCCCGTTTGAGATTGGCCACCACCTTTTCCACCCCGACATCCATGCCGATCTTGACCGTGGCCAGATTATAGGAATGGGCCAGCGCCTCGTAGAAGGGCACCAGGCCATGCTCTTTTTTATCATAATTGTCCGGCTGCCACGCCTTGGCCCCGGCAGATTTCAGGCTGAAGGAGGTGTCCTGCACCGGAGTTGCCAGGGTGTAGCCGTTGCTCAGGGCCGTCAGATAGACGAGCGGCTTGATGAGCGAGCCGATGGGGCGCTGGGCATCGAGGGCCCGGTTGAACCCGGCCTGCATGGCGTCGCGGCTTCCGGCCAGGGCCAGGATCTCTCCGCCCTCCCGGCTGCTGACAATCACCGCCCCCTCAAGTTTCCGGGTGCCTCTTCGTTTTTCCAGGGCGGGAAGGGTTTCCCGGAGATTCTTTTCCACCTGCTTCTGCACCTGGGGATCAAGAGTGGTGAGTATTTTCAAGCCATTGGAGATGAGATCTTCTTCGCGATACTCCTGGGTCAACTGGCGGCGCACCAGTTCGAGAAAATCGGGATAGCGGTTAAAGCCGCTCTGCACCGTGCCGCTCTCCTCCAAGCCGGAAGCCAGGGCAAAGCGGTATGCCTTCTCCGTGATCACGCCTTCGGCGCGCATCACCTCGAGGACCACTCGCTGCCGGAGCAGGGCACGTTTGGGATCATGGCGAGGGTCATAATAGGAAGGACCCTTGATCATCCCCACCAGCATGGCAATCTGGGCATTGGAAAGATCCTGCAATTCGCGTCGGAAATAGAACTGGCTCGCCAACCCGAAACCATGCACCGACCTGCCCCGGTCCTGGCCGAGAAAAATCTCATTGGCATAGGCGGTGAGGATCTCGTCCTTGCTGTAATGCGCTTCCAGCAGCAGGGCCATGATCGCCTCATTGACCTTGCGCTGCAGGGTGCGCTCGTTATTGAGGAAAAAATTCTTCACCAGCTGCTGGGTCAGGGTGCTGCCGCCCTGCACCGTCTTGCCGGCGCGGATATTGGCGAACATGGCCCGCAGGATTCCCAGCGGATCGACCCCGGAATGGGTGTAAAAATGTCGGTCCTCCACCGCGATCAGGGTCTTGACCAGCAGCTCGGGCAGCTCATTGCGTGTGTAGATCACCCGGTCTTCGTTTTCCAGAGGATGAAAACTGCCGATCCGGGCCGGATCGATGCGGGCCAGGGTAATTTCCGCCCCGCTTTGTGTCGCGGAGATATGCTTGATCGCGGAACCGGCAAACTCCACCGTGATCTGCGCCGATTTTTCCAAGCCGTCGGGAAAGGCGAAATCTCTGGTCACCAGATGCATAACCTGGCCTGCCCGGTCATAGCCGCCCGGATCTTTCGCCGCCTTGTCCCGACGATAGCCGCCAAGCTCCAGTTCTTCAGCAAGCATGGCCGGAGTTAACACCAGACCGGGATACAACTCCAGAGGCCGCGCATAGACCACCGCAGGCAAGGCCCAGCGCTTGCCGTCAAACTTGAGACGGATCACTCTGTCCAGATAGATGACGTACAGGACAAAGGCAACCAGGAGCAGAAGCGTCGCAGCCACCACAACCCGGAGCAGGGTCCAGCGTCGCCCCCTGCTGCTCTTACGGCCCTTCTTTTTCGGGAATAATTTTTTAGGCAAAATTCACAACACCCTTCAAACCGTGCACGGTTCCAGCAGGAAAGCGAGCCTGCAAAATTCGGAAAGATTGTATCTTTCCAGACTTGAGATTCTGCGGCAACGTCTTCCTTGCCATCCAGCGGATTATTTTTTCTGATTACCATCGAACTTCAGCCGGCACGTTGGTGCCATACGTCAACCAGGTGATTGTCCGTATTTTGCCTCAAAGGCTCACTTGCGAACAAGTCATTCCGGCGAAAGCCGGAATCCAGAGAAATTCGCTCCCTTGCCTGGATTCCGGCTTTCGCCGGAATGACGGAAGAAAACTGACTGAAGATCAGTGGTAATCAGATTATTTTTTGATCGGGGGGATTTTCGTCCTGCGTGAAGACGCGGCAACCTCTCAGAGCAGATTATAGTTGGCCTTCATTTCCTGATAAATCATGGAAGAAACATGGCGAATCACCTTGCTTCGGGCCATCTTCCAGCGCCCGTAGTTCCTCGCCTTTCTTTGTTTCTCAATAATCCCCACCACTACATAGGGATAGCGGCGGCCGTTTTGGGCCTTGGGGGCCAGGATGCCCATGTCTCCGCAGAGTTTCGCGGTGGTGCCGGTTTTATTGTAGACCAGGGTGCCCCTTGGGATCGGGGTACCGGAGTAGAGCCGATCACGGCCCGGCAGGGCCATCAGCCGGCGAAGCTCTTTGCCGTGAGGGAGTTCCTTGTGCCAGAGTGCAACCAGGAAGCGACCGTAATCCTTGGCCGATGCCTTGTTTCGATAGGTTCTCCCGCCGCTGGGGATGTATTCGACAATGCTGGTTTCCTTGAGCAAATCGCCGTAATGGGCGCTCAGAATCTTCTGCGCCGCTTTCGGCCCGCCCACCTGTTTTAAGACCCAATTGGTGGCGGTATTGCTGCTCCGCTGGATCATCGCCTCCATTTTCCTGCGGCTCTTGGGGCCGTAAATCAGTTTCCCCTCCTTAAGCCGATGGAAATAGGCCAGAGCGATGAACGGCTTGATCATGCTTGCAGCCTGATAGGGGCTGTCGACGTTGATATCGACAATGGTTTCCCCCTTGGTCAGATCAATGACCAGCCAACCGGTTTTTTCATCCTTAGCAACCTTGCCTTTACGCCGCAAGTCATTGATATACTCCTCAAGCTGTTTTTCCAGATTGCTGCTGACGCTGGTAACTGTTTCGCTGACGCATTTTTTCTTCACCCCGGTGAGCAGGGGAACCTCTTTCACCGGTGCTTTTTCCGTTTTACACAGAACCGGCTTCAGCACGTCCGGGGCAAGCTCGGCCTCCGTATCCTTTTCCTCATGATCAAGCAGGCTGGATTCGCCGAAAACCACCTCGTTGTTTTCCTCGCGGGTGATGGAGGCGGCGATGCGGATCTTGGCCAGGAGCTTGCCGTGCTGCCGGGCCACAGCCATGGTCGACTGCTTATCCGCCTGTCTTCTGTAGATCAGGGTGAATTTGCCGTCTTCGCTCTTTTCAATGAAAAGATCCTTGCCGACCTCGGCACCAAGAAAGTCGTTAATTATTTTATACTGCTTGACCAGAGCATCAAGGTTCGGGCCGCGGCCATAACTGACGTTATAGAGTTCGTGGTACCCTTCATCCTTGATGGCCCTGGCGTCGCCCAACCCGACCTTGTCAAGGACGGCGCTGTGGCGGATCGCCAGCTTTGCCGCGGAGAGCGCGGTGGTGTTACGGTCATAAATGATCCCGTATTGATCGCCGCGCTGGACAATGCGCAATCTTTTGCCCACCCCGGAACCGAGCTGGCGATCCAGTTCCTCCTTATAATCCTGGAGATTGCTCAGGTCGTTGTCCCAGATATAGAGCACGTCATATCGGCTGCCATTCTGGGTGGCCTTAGCCTTGGATACTGCAGGCAGGAGGAGCAGAGCAACCAAAGAAAGCGCGACAGCGGTGTGCCACAGGCAAGGGCGCAGGAGCACAACTCTCTTGAGGCGGGAGCGGATGTTTTTGCTCACCAGGGGCAACATGGGGTTACGGCGGAGATGTGTTGTGCGTGGTGAGACTGATTTTTTCTGATTTATAATAAGCATTACCCCTTATGAAACCTCACTCCGGCCATAATTGCAACTTTTGGGGGGATTTTTTTATCTCGGAATTGGATTTATCTTGTCTTGCAGGATGTTTTTGGTGATTTTTCGAGGAGATCCGCAGATTGTAGTTTGCTGTAATCATGCTATGGGGTGATTCTGGGTATAAGCAATCCTTGGTAAAAGCAATCCTTCGACAGGCTCAGGATGAACGGATTTTTTTCTGATATTATTTTTTCCCCTTCCGTTCACCCTGATCCCGGCGATATGATTGGTTCCCCCTTCCGCTCACCCTGCGCCCGGCAATATGATTGACTTCCCCTCTTCCGTTCGCCCTGAGCCGGCAACATTATTGACTTCCCTCTTCCGTTCGCCCTGAGCCGGCAACATTATTGACTTCCCTTTCTCCGTTCGCCTTGAGCCCGGCAACATTATTGACTTCCCTTTCTCCGTTCGCCCTGAGCCCGGCAACATTATTGACTTCCCTTTCTCCGTTCGCCTTGAGCCCGGCAACATTATTGACTTCCCTTTCTCCGTTCGCCCTGAGCCTGTCGAAGGGTGTTTTGTACTCCTTTTCACAAAACCATATTGACGGAATCGGCGAGTAACAACTTGGAATAACAATTTTAGTTTATCGAAAAGTAAGGCTGCGGGATTTTGAGTTTGCTGTAATCATGGCATGGGGCGAACCTGCATGACCATTCCTTGATATGAGCAATCCTTCGACAGGCTCAGGATGAACGGATTTTTTTACGGATGTAATTGATTTATTCTTCCGTTCGCCTTGAGCCTGACATGATTGACTTCCCTTTCCGTTTATCCAGAGCCTGTCGATATGATTGGTTTCCCCTCCCCGTTCACCCTGAACCCGGCGATATGATTGGCTTCTCCCTTCCGTCCACCCTGAACCCGGCGATATGATTGGCTTCCCCTCTTCCGTTCGCCCTGAGCCCGGCAACACTATTTACTTTCCCTCTCCGTTCGCCCTGAGCCTGTCGAAGGGTGTACCCTGTGTTTCATTCGCTGATTTGTTCCATAAGGAAAACAGCGAGTACCAACAGATGATACGATGTATATTTCACATCACAAAAAAGGAGAACATCATGAAAATTGATTGGGCGTATCTTCGTAAGGGCTGAACATCCTGCCGGAATGCTCAGGAGGCTCTTGAGCTGGGAAAAATAGTAATCAGCAAGGTGGTTGATGCCCGCACGGTGCGGATGGATGGCGCGGCTGCCTGGGAGTTGTTGCGCACGGCAGCAAAGATCACCGTGACCAAGGGCAAAACGGTTTCAGAACTGAATCCGAAGCAGGACACCAAGGAAACGATCCTCAAACAGGTAATGGGTCCGAGCGGCAATCTGCGCGCTCCAACCTTGCGGACCGGCGACACTTTTGTGGTCGGCTTTCATGCTGATTTCTACAAACAATGGCTAACGGGGAAATAGGAGGCAGGCAAGTGGTGCGGCGGCTCTACAAAAAAACAGGGCCGAAGAATCGACCCTGCTTCCTGAGGAGTAGCCCCACATAAAGTATACGAGCGTTGTGGCTGCCGTTTTGTAATGTAAGGTTAGGCACTCCCTCATTACCTTTAGCGTAGTCCTTCCCGGATGAAGAAGTAAAGCGGTATTTTCAAAAAAAGCGGTTTGCCGACGCGCAGTGCTTTCTACAGTCCTCTTCCGGATGCCCGCTCCGGCCGATTCCTGCTGCGGCCTTGGGGTTGATCAAGGCAGGTCAGGTCTTGCACTTTCCCCCTTCAATCTTGGGGAACCCTTGCAGGTTGAAACTCTGGCCGCAACCGCAAGTGGTTTTCGTATTGGCGTTGGTGAACTGCAAGCCCCCGTTGATCAGCTCGTCGGAGTAATCGATGACCAGACCGTCGATAAATTGCACACTGGGTGCATCGCTGACAATCCGGATCGCGCCCGCCGTATGGACCACGCTCTCTCCTGGCTGCATCTCGCTGGCGATTACCGCGCCGTAGGTCAACCCGGCACATCCCCCTTCCTTGACAAAAACCCGGAGAAACTCCCCCGGTGCCAGCTTGGTGTTCAGCATCGCCTCTGCTTTTTCTTTGATGGTGATATGCATGATAACCTCCAGGGGTAATTGTTAATTCTTATAGTACAACTATTGGCAGGGGGGAGAGGAATGTCAAGGTGGTACAACTCCGGCTCGGCGGGTGAGTCAAGAACTGCGCTACAAGCCAGAGGGGATTCCGGAACAGATTTATTTCTCATAATCGAGTAATATATGCTTGGCATTCCGGCCTGATCGCACAACGGATTGGCCTTGTTGTGCAACAGGCTCCCCCTACCAAGACAGCTTAACCCCGTCGCATCTGCGCACATGCGACGGACCCCAACAGTAAGGATGCGCACATGAGCTCCATTCTCCGATGTCCCGTCTGCCGGGAACCGCTGCTGCCCTCACCATCCGGCTACCAATGCGCTGCGTTGCACAGCTTCGATGTTGCCCGCCAGGGGTATGTCAACCTGGTGCTCGCCCAGAACAAACATTCCAAAGAGCCGGGAGACGACCCGGAGATGGTCCAGAGCCGAAGACGGTTCCTGGACCTGGGGTATTACAACCCGATCTCCGACGGGATCAATCAGGCCACCGCCGACGTGCTTTCGGAATTTGACCGCAACAGCGCATGCAGTATCCTTGATGCCGGTTGCGGCGAAGGATTTTATCTTGCGCGCCTTAAAGAGGCCCTGTCCCAAGGAAGTGGTCCGCATCTGACGATGGAATACCACGGGGTGGATGTATCAAAATTTGCGGTGCGTTTCGCCACCCAGCGCGATCGGAGCATGGGATGGTTCGTGGCCAGCATCAACGATCTGCCCTATCTGGATGCTTCTCTGGATATCGTGCTCAATGTTTTTTCTCCCGCCAATATCCCGGAGTTTGCCCGAATCCTTAAAGGAAACGGCAGCCTCATCTTCGTAAGCCCCGGCCCGAAACACCTCAACGGTCTGCGGGAGATCATCTATCCGGTCACCCGGGAACATGGCCCCCCTGCGATCACCGAAAAGGCCAAAACGCTTTTTGCTCCTGCCACCGCGAAGAGAATCACCTACCCGCTCGAACTCACAAACAACCGAGAAATCATGGACCTGCTGGCCATGACACCCTATTATTGGAACATTGATCGGGAAACACAGGGGAAGGTGGCGACCCTCGACCGGTTGGAACTGGATGTCGATGTAGAGATCCGGGTCTTCAGGAAAAGCGGTGGGGACGGCGCAACACGCTAACACTGCATGCAGGTTCCGGGCAGGTCACCCCGCCCGTCACACAGTTGTGCCCGCTTGAATCAACTATCCTTGGTGGTGTGGCAGGTAAAGCAACCCGTGTTGACATCACCGCTCTGGTGCGCATTCATCTGGGTGTAATCCCAGCGAAGCATGTCCGGATACGGGCTGGCATGGGCCATGTGACAGGAGAGGCAGGTTACGACATCGGTGCCGGGGGTAACGGTGCCACTGGCAGATGCAGGCACCGTGGTTCGGCCGACGGGAGCCTGAACACTGTAGGCTGTGTAATTCTTGTATTCCTTGGTGTTCGGAAGCACGATATCGTTGGGGTGCCGAATGAATGGCGAGGTTATGTTCGGGCCGATGCCGTCGCTGGCGCCTGCCGAAAGGGTATGAAAATTACCGTGGCAGGTGCCGCAGAATCCGCTGATCGTGTGGTTGGGGGGGGAAACGCCGTTGCTGCCGTGGCAACTGGTGGCGCTGCAACCCAAGGTCATGGGTGTGGTTGCGCCATAATATTCGTTGTGGCTTGTGGAGCTGGCATTCTGCCATCTGTCGGTCTCGTTTTCATAGCCTCTCACACCGACAAGAAAGCGATAGCTGTTTGCTGCGCTGTCGGCCACTGCCAGTTGGCCGTCCACGTTGTTATGATGCGCGCCCTTGAGAGCAACGACATCGGTCGGCGCACCGCTGGAATACCTGTAGCCGTGGCATCCGTTCATCCCGGCGCAGGTCAGGTTTGAGGCGTTTACGATATAGCCGTCGTGGAAGGACTGCCTGATTCCGCCGGGCAGGTTGGTTATCAGGGTCTCCTTAAATGCCGCGCCCAGAGCAATGACATTATGGCCATGGCTGTTGGATGCAGTTCCTTTAAGGCCGGTAATGTACCCAAAATTTCCGGCGGCAAGATCTCCACTGGGATCGGAATGCATGACCTGAGGAATCAGACTGCCGTTTATGTTGACGATTTTCTGGCCGGTGGCCTGACCGTGGCAACCGAGGCAGTCTCCCCGCAGCAGGTTTCGCTCCACCGTGGCGGAACTATCGAACTGCATGCTGGCGCCTTGCTGGCTGTTGTGCATGGTATGGCAGTTGTCGCACACGCCGGTGATTTTCGCTCCGGCGGAACCAGCAACAATGAGGGGAATGATAAGCGCTGTCCGGACAAAATATGCCTTAACCTGATGCGTCCGTTTGCTTATCATATAGATCTTCCCCTCCCTTTACTAATTTTCATGGCCTGTTCGGCGCACGGAAATATCAGGTGAAAGGTGTGAAACAGACCATTTTTCACCCGCGACATTTTGTCGCACACTTTCACAATGCCACACCCTATCGTCCTTGACAACAAAAAAGTTAGCGTCGACAAACTGAAGATTCTCGCCCTGTTACGGAAAGATAACGAAGCCATGCTTCCGACAGGAAAAACGAACGGAAACTATTTTTCCTCCTCTGCGGATTCCAGCCTCCATTGTTCCATCCCTTGTGGTTTGCTTTGACATAAAATTATGGCAGGGCCATAATTGACTGAGTGGAAATTTTCCGAGACGAACCATTACGGGAGAGATATCGGCATGGACAGAAGAGAATTTCTCAGGCAGGTGGCCCTGTGGTCGGCAGGGCTCAGTGTCAGTATCCCCCATTTCCGGATATGCGAGGTTCTGGCCGCCGAAGGTCAAGCGCCCCTGCTTGCCCATGCAACCGGCAGGGATTACCGGGAACTGGTGGACAGGGTTCTTTCCTCCTTGGGCGGAATGGGCAAATTCGTCCGCCCCAGCGACAAAGTGGTGGTCAAGCCCAATATCGGCTGGGACCGCAATCCGGCCCAGGCTGCCAATACCCATCCGCAGGTGGTCAAGGTTCTGGTGGAACAGGCTCTGGATGCCGGAGCCGGCGAGGTCCTGGTTTTCGACCGGACCTGCAACGAGGAGCGGCGCTGCTATGTCAACAGCGGCATCCAGGAGGTTCTGGCCGGGATCAAAGACAAACGATTGAAATTCTTCCACCCGGACGAGCGCAAATATATTCCGGTGGATATTGAGCGGGGCAAGGCGGTCAGGCGTCTGGATATCTATCGGGACGCTCTGGAGGCGGACAGCTACATCAACGTGCCGGTTGCCAAGCACCATGGGCTCAGTCGGCTGACTCTGGGGCTTAAAAACAGCATGGGGGTTCTGGGCGGAACCCGTGGGGCGATGCACCATAACCTGGGCCAGAAACTGGCAGATCTCGCCACGGTGATCCGGCCTAAACTCACCGTGATCGACGCCACCCGCATCCTTCTGGCCAATGGCCCGCAGGGCGGCAATCTCGACGATGTCAGGGTGCTGGACACGGTTATCGCCTCGGTGGATCCGGTGGCAGCCGATGCCTACGCCACCACCCTTTTCGGCCTGAGACCCGAAGAGATCGAATCCACTGTTGCCGCCCATGCCATGGGGCTTGGCCAGATGGACCTGAAAAAAATCAGGATCATCAAGGCCTGATCTTTTTTGCTGAAACCTGCTTGCCAACAATGGCTCGCCTGAGCCGACCTGCCGGGGAAATGCATTGACATGAAAAACACACGAACGGTCCCCTTGTATTACTGGCGGCGTTTGAGCCAGTTGGCCTGCCTGGCTCTCTTTTTCTTTTTATTCATCAGGACCGATTATTCGGGCACCGATACAATCGAGTACGCGGTGAACATCCTCTTCAGGATCGATCCCCTGCTGGCCCTGTCCGCTTCGCTGGCAGCCGGATTTTTTATTCTCCTGATGCTGCCGGCCGTGTCCACCCTGCTGCTGACCCTGATCCTGGGCCGCTTTTTCTGCGGCTGGGTTTGCCCCATGGGAACCCTGCTGGACGGCTGCCGCTCAATTGCGCCACCCACACAAACGGGAAGCGACAGAAAATACCGGTCACTCAAGTTCTA
>JAHJTI010000181.1 GCA_018829945.1 Pseudomonadota bacterium
AAGGCGATCGCCGTGGCGAATGAGGCCACCCGTAATGTGAGCCAAAGCGGGGTAAGGTCGGGCATGATCTTTTCCTTGATGTGCTGTGCAACTATGGACTTTTGAAACCATATTTCGCCAGGATTGACTGCGCCTCTTTACTTTGCAGGAAGCGGATAAAGGCTGCAGCTTCTGCTCGATGACTGCTTCCCGCCACCAAGGCCACCGGGTAGACAATGGGGGTAACCGTCGGAATCTCCGCTGCCACCCGCACCCTGTCTTTTGCGGCCATGGCATCCGAAGCAAAAACAAAACCCGCCTCAACCTCTCCCCGCATTACATACTCCAAGGCCTGTTTTACCGAGATCCCCATGACACATTTGGGACCCAGCGTCTGCCAGAGGTCCTGCTTTTCCAAGGCGGCCTTGGCATATCTTCCCGCCGGCACCGAGTTGGGATTACCAATGGCGATTCTCTGCACCCGGGCAGACGTGAGATCAGCAAGTGCTGTCACCTGCACCATCCGGGGTGGGGTGATGAGCACCAGGGAATTGCCCACAAAATCCATCCTGCTTCCGGGAACAAGAAGCCCGCCCTTTTCCGCCCGGTCCATGGTCTCCTGATCGGCAGAGACAAAAATATCCGCCGGAGCGCCTTGGACAATCTGCTGCAACAGAGTGCCGGAGCCACCAAAGTTCCCACGGATTTTCATCCCGGGGGTTTTCGCTTCATACGCTTTACCGAGTTCCTTGAAGGACTCGGTCAGACTGGCGGCGGCCGAGACCAGCAGCTCGGTTTCGGCGCTGGCAGGGTTTGGTGCCCAGGACATTGTGGAGAGGGCAGCGAACAGAGAGATCAGAATTCTTGAAAACATGGCGCCCCCTTTATAAACATTACAGTGGAACCTCTTGGAAAACCCCAACCCCCTTCGACAGGCTCAGGGCGAACGGTAGTTATCTTAAAATCATTCAGTTTTTCCGTTCTTGCTGAGCCCTTCGCAGGCACAGGGTGAGTTGCGATAGCGGCAACGGTGGGTGCTTGAATTATTTAGGGTCATGCGGCGCCCTTCGACAGGCTCAGGGTGAACGATAATTAGTTTGAAATCATTCAGTTATTCCGTCGCCGCTGACACTGCTCATGCTGAGCCTGTCGAAGCACAATAATGCTTTCCGAAAAAACTCATCTGCCCTGCTGTCATGAGCCAACGTCACCACTCCCTGCCCCACCCAACACCTCGCCCATTTTCGCACTCATTTCCTGCAAAACCGTTTCAAACTGCCCGTGATATTCCCAAAAGATTACGATGGCCCGCTCACCCGTCTTCGTAAGTTTGGCCCCGCCGCCGGACTTTCCGCCCCGGGAGGTTTCCACCAGTTTGCATCCGGCCTGACTGTTCATGGAGGCAAGGAGATCCCAGGCATGCTTGTATGACATTTCCATGGACTTGGCCGCCTGGGCAATGGAGCCGAACTCCTTGATCCGCTCCAGCAGGACCACCCTCCCATAGCCGAGGAAGGTGCCCTCCGCGCCTTCGAGCCAGAGCCGCCCACGCCACTGCAGACCGGATTTCACCTTCTTGTGGATCGTTTTATTTTTCATTTCGTTATATTTACCAAAATATAACGGTTTCACAAGTTGTTTTCGCATAAAAAAGCCCGCCTGTCTCTACCTGGGAGGGGAGCGAGACAAGCGGGCCGGGGCAGGGAAATAGGGGAAACCCTGTTAGAACGACATGCTCATGGTAACTCCGCCGTAGAAGAAATCGTCGTCATTTCCGCTCTTGCTGCCATCCCTCATGACATCTTTGGCATCATTGCTCAGAGCATAGGTGTAGTTCAGCTTCGGCGTGATGGTGATGTATTTGTTCACCGGCACGGTCAGACCCACTGACAACACTCCGTCATGGAAATTGCTATAGGCATCATTATCGTTATCCGGGTCGGACAAAGTTGCAGCCTCATCCACCTTGAGGTAACTCACCTGGGCGCCGAGATCCAGGGTGATATCCCCTTGCACCGGGAAGGAATGAGAAATTCCCAGGGTTGTGTACCAGCCCGGATAGTAATCCGTGTCACGGTACACGGTCAGGGTCGGTGTCAAGAGGGTGTTCCAGGCTGCGCTGGCGAAAAATTCTTGGGAATCCTCCGCCGAATCCAGGGCATAATAGATATAGCCGACGGAATAGGACATGGGCCCCATATCCCAGCCATAGGACAGAGTTACGTCGGTTTCATTCCAGTTATTCGGGCTGTTGGTGTCATCGGTCGTGTAGGGGTCGGTATCAAGATTCCCCCAGAGATTTGCGGAAAAGCCCTTGTAGCCCACGGTCATGGACGGCTGCACAACCATGCTGTCCTTGCTCAATTCCTGTCCACGCCAGATGTACTGGCTGAGGATGCCAACGCTCAAATCAGCCGTGGGCTTGTCTTCCTCGGCAAAGGCCGCCCCGGAAAGCATGGAAAAACATACCCCTGTAGCAGCAACCCCGATCACCAACTTCCTTGCAACTTTCTTCATCTCATCTCTCCTTTCATAAAATAATGATACGCCGAACAACATCCCGGACACACACATGGGAGCTGCAGACGAGTACACATGCACTCTTACTTGCTACTATTATCAAGTTGCGTGCCAACCTGAGGCAAATGGGGAAAAAAGTTACAACATACTGAAATTCAATAAAAAAATATGAGCACATATTTTTTGCCAGACTTACAAAGTTACATTTTTGAACGAAAATTTAATAAAAAATCTCCGTAACAAACAAAAATGTAACTCGTAAATGCAACCCTATTCCGGATTAGTCTTCCTCCTTGTCCTTGGCGCTGCAGGTCCGCACTGAGTCGATCTTTGCCCAATCATAGTAGGTATTGAAACTATTACCATCCTTGCCTTCTTCCGTAATCCGGACGAACTCCTCGCCGAGAAAAACCACGGCCTTCTCGTACACCTTGCCCTCGTTTATCTGCACCGAAAGGCCCTTGCGCAGCTTGCGGGACATGGTCCCTTGCACCGGCATGGAAGAATACTCGAACACCTTTTCCCAGGTAGCTTTCATACATCACCTCATTGAGTTTTTTATTGTTTGATTGCCATTGAACTTCAAGCAGCGCACGGATTGACCATGCACGCTTTGTGTCACTATCTTCCTTGCGAGAATGTCATTCCGGCGGAGGCCGGAATCCAGAGAAATTTGCTACCATGCCTGGATTCCGGCCTCCGCCGGAATGACGGAAAAACTTGCGGAAGGGTAGTAACAATCAGAATTCTTCAGGAGCACCCGCCGCCCGAGCCGACACACCCGCCGGAGGCACAGGACTTCTTTCGTTTCTGCAGGGGGGCGACATTGGCGCCTTCGTAAATCGCCTTCACCCCATCCACAATAAAGCCGCCCATCTCCACCGGCTTTACCCCGGCCTTTTCAAGAATACCGCGGGGGGTCTCACCCACGTTGCTCACCAGAACCGCCCGGCAATCGTTGAGGACTCGGGCCAGCGAGGTCCAGCGCTGCAAGCCGCCATTTACCTTGGGAGCCTGACGCTCTTCCTTCAATACATACTCATCTCCCTTGCGCTCGTAGATCTGGAAACGATTAGCCTCGCCAAGATGCTGATTGACCAGCACCCCTTCCATGGTGGCCACGGCCACATAGGGCCGGATTTCCGGCGGCAGGGCTGGGAGCTGGGCGCAGGCGGAAAGGCAACCGCGCATCTCCTCGGTTCGGTCCTGATCGAGCAGACCGACCGCATCGGCCCGGCAGCGGGTACAGTGGCGCATCTGGGGCAGAAACTTTTCCGCCTCGGTGCGCATCGTTGCAACTTCCTCCTTGGAGGGTTCGCGGATCTCGCCGAAAGGAGTACCCACATTGGGGAACATGGCCATGCAGTTAAAGAGATCCGCGCCCAATTCCTTCATGGTTTCCGCAACCTTGAGGATATGCTGGTCATTGATCCCCGGGATCAGGATGGAGTTGATCTTCACCGTGATGCCGTGCGCCTTCAAGGACTTGACCGCCTCCAGCTGCCGGGAGAGCAACAGCTCCGCCGCCTGCTTTCCGTGATAGGCAACCTTGCCGTCGCGGACCCAGCCGTAAATCCTGGCGCCCACCTCCGGATCAACGGCATTGATGGTGATGGTCACATGGGAAACGTTCAATTCGGCCAACTCCGGGATATAGGGGCCGATGGCCAAGCCGTTGCTGGCCAGGCACAGGATCATCTGCGGGTAATTTTTATTGATCAAGCGCATGGTTTCCATGGTCGCTTCTGCATTGGCAAAGGGGTCGCCGGGTCCGGCAATGCCGGCCACGGTGATGCGCGGCTCCTTCTCAAGAACCTTGCCCATGTAGACCAGGGCCTGCTCGGGGGTCAGGATGGTGCTGGTCACCCCGGGCCGCGACTCGTTGACGCAATCGTACTTGCGGTCGCAGTAATTGCATTTGATATTGCAGTTCGGCGCCACCGGCAGATGGACGCGGCCTGCCTGTCCTTTCATGGCCGGATTAAAACAGGGATGTTTGTTCAGGTCTTTGTGGATTTCGCTCATGATTTTCTCCCTTATTTCTATAAATTGACAGACTGGGACACACAGGGGCAGGGCACGGACAGCAACCCGACCTGTGTTGGTTCAAATCCCAGCCTTTTGTCTTCAGATTTTACGAACCAAAAAACGACACCTGTTCGACAGGCTCAGGGCGAACGGAATGACTTAATCTACTGATGTTCCGCTCGTGCTGAGCCTGTCGAAGCACCGATTTGAAGCATTCATTACAACCCCATCACATATAGCTGTAGCCAACCTCCGAGCCATCCTGCTTTGCCGTGACCATCGCATTGGCGATCAGGTCGAAAAGTTGCTGCGCGCCGTGGTAGCCGATATGCAGCAGTCGCTGGCCGCCCACCCGATCATGGATGGGAAATCCCACACGAATCAGCGGAATATTCAAACCCCGAGCCAAGGCATAGCCCTTGCTGTGACCGAGGAAAAAATCAGGCTTGAGTTCCGCAGCCAGCTCGCCGATCTCATGAAAATCCATGCCCTCATGCACCCTGGGCATTTCCACGGGAAAGCCCTCCACCGCATTTTCGATGGCCTTGATAAA
>JAHJTI010000020.1 GCA_018829945.1 Pseudomonadota bacterium
CTGTGACACAGGATGCAGCCGTTTTCCGCCCCAGCGAACATGTGATTATGCGGTGCCATCATGCTGGTCTTCATTCCCGCGTGACAGCGCAAACAAGCGTCGCTTCCGGTCTTCTGCTGAGGGCCATGACAGGAATCGCATTTTTTTTCGGCAAACGGCTGATGCAGATGCTGCCGGACAAGACCCTTGCGCGAACTTCCATGGGGATTATGACAGGAAAGACAACCGCCCAGTTTGCGTGGGAAGCCACGATGCCCAGCGCTGTTTTGCGCCTGTTGATGACAGGACAGGCACAAGGTATCGGCTTCCATCTTAAGAAGCTGACCGTTTTTTGCCTGATGGGGCTGGTGACAAACAGTACACTGGCCCTGGGCAAAGGGTTTATGGCTGACGGTCTGGGGCTTTGCCAGTTCCTGGTGGCAGACAAAACACGTCTCCGCCAGGCTCTTTCTGAGCAAGCCATCATGGCCAGCAGCATGGGGAGCATGACAGCCAAGACATTTCCCATCACGAACAGGTTGGTGCACCACCCCTTTGGCAAACTCGGTTTTCGCACGCTTGTGGCATGTGTAACAAAGATCGGCTCCCTCTCCCTGCAACAGCCCGGGATATTTGGCCACATGCGGGTTATGACAATCTCCGCACTTGCCTTGGGCCACCGGACCATGGGTGAATTTACCGGTAAAATTCTTCTTGTCATGGCACTTGTAGCAAACCTCGCTGGCCAGCGCGACAGAACAGGCAAGCCCGGTGAACAGGCCGAATATCAACAGAATAATAAACAGGCGCCGCATCAGTTGTTCCTCCCTGGATGACAGGCTTTGCAACTCCCTTGCTTGAAGGGGGCATGTTGCACCGGATACAGGAGCCCTTTTGCAGGAGCCCCATGGGGATCATGACAGGAAAGGCATGATTTCCCGGAAGGGGTCATACCCGAGTGCGCCTTGGCATACTTGGCACTATCTCCCTTGTGACAGGTAGCGCACAATTTATCCACCGCTGTTTTTAATAAAACAGTCTGGTTGCCGCCGTGGGCTTCGTGACACAAGCCACAGTCTTTGCCGGCCGGAGAATGCATAACCCCGGTCTGCCAGTGAATGGCTATCTCCGGATGACACGTCAGGCACAAGTCCGGTTTCTTCTTTGCCAGATGTTTCCCCTGGCTGGACCCATGCGCCAAATGACAACTTCCGCACTGCTGCAGCTTAAACGGCTCGTGTATATTTTTTTTCTCTGAAAGCTCTTTCTTTACCTTGGCGTGACATTGCAAACAGAGCTCCCCGGGCTTTTTAATCTGCACAAATTCATGTTCCGTGGAATGAGCGCCATGGCAGCCCAGGCAGGCCCCTTCCTGAAACGGCGGGTGTCCCTTCCCTTCCTCTGGTTTTTTGACCAGATTTGCATGACAGGTCAGACACAACTCCCCACGGTTTGTGGGTTTGATAAGAAAGGCTTTCTCAGTGCCCTGATGCGGGTTATGACACCGGCTGCACTCCCCGGCGGCAAAAGGTCTGTGCAGGCTGAAACGGGCGAGCTGTTCATCGACCTGCGGATGACACCCGACACAGATCTCGCCATCACGCTTGATGAGCAACCGCTTTTCTTTCGATTCGTGGGGGGTGTGACAGGTCGCGCATTCATTCTTTGCCGCGGGAGAATGACCGCGCTTCCCCCCTCCATACTGTTCGCGGCTATGGCACTTCGCACACAAATCGGCCGGTTTTGCCTTAAGACCAGCATTTTTACTTATGCCGTGTCCGGCATGGCAGGCCAGACAATCGCCCTTTTTCACAGGCTCATGCACACTCTGCGCCTCACTTTTCTTTCCTGTCACGTGGCATTTCAGACACAACGTTTCAGCAGACATAACCAGCATGGCTGATTCTTCACTGGCATGGACACTATGGCATTGCGTACACTTGCCTTCTCTTACCGGCTGATGCTGCCCGGCAAGCGTGGCCTGATCCTTTTTATGACATTGAACACAGAGCGCATCCGCCTTTTGGGCGGGCTTGGCAAAATCCGTCCCGGTCCCGTCATGGCAGCGTTTACATTGACCGGCAACAATCGGCTGATGCACCACCGACTTCAACAAGCCCTTCTTGTCGCTGGCATGCGGGTTATGGCAACTCAAGCAATTCCCCTTCAGGAGATACCCCTGGTGCGCTTTGCGCATGGATTCCTTGCCGCTCTCGTGACACTTGAGACAGAGGCTGTCCGCTTCCTGTATCAGCAGAAGAGGATGTTTGCTCTTATGGGGAGTATGGCAGGTGACACATCCCTGGCTGAGTGGAGCATGGACATTCTTTTTCTCAAAATGACCGCGGTCATGACATCCGTAACAAACCTCTTTCTGTTCTTTCAGCAACAGTCGTGGATTGGGGGAGTTATGGCTTGCGTGGCAGGCGGAGCAGTTCCCTTTTCGCACCGGCTCGTGGATGGAAACCGCGCTCGACTCCGGCGCAACGGCTTGATGGCAGCGGAAACACAGATCCGGTTTATCCTGCCGTAAAAATGTGCCGCCGATGATGCCATGGGGCAGATGGCAAGCGTCACAATTTTTATCCCGAACAGGAGCATGGACAACCCCTTGCTGGAATTTTGCCACCATATCGGCATGACAATCCACGCACGTTTTTCTGGGTTGCTGAGCTGAGGCTTCCTGGGCGCAGGAAAACAGCAGCAACACTCCCGCGGCAATACTGAACAATCTATTTGTTTTTGACAGCGACATCGGCATTTGCCAGCTCCTTTCGCAGCTTATTCCACACTTTCGGATTGATGCTGATCTCCGACCCCTCCTTCAACCTACGCAGCAACTCCTCACGAGCCTGTTGATATTTCAGACGGATCAATTCCTGGCTAATTTGCTCCCTGACCTGGGGAAAAGGCACAGGGATTTTCTCCCTATGATTTACCAGCCGCAGCAAGGCGTTTCCATCTTTATATGCGAAGGGCATACTCATCTCCCCCTTACGCAGAGAAGAAACAATCGCCTTCAGTTCGGGGCTGAGCTGATTCATGGTCATCTGCTGGGAAGAAGGCCCCCCAGGCACATGCTCTGCCGCAACTTCAAAAAAATCGTGTCCGGAAGAAATCTCCTGCCACATCTTGCTTATCGTTTGCGCATCACCTTCCAGCAACATAAAATCAACCATTTCCGGGTGTGAAAACCGCTCGGAATTTTCCTGGTAAAACTTTACAAGCTCCGCCTCGTCAACCTTTACATTCGGCTCAATGAGGCGCCTTTCAATTTCCTTGTTCAGCCGATGATCGCAGTAAAATCGATACACCCACTTAAATGGCTCTTTTTCTTCATAATGCCGATCCGTTGCCTCCCAGGAAACAACAGTCTGGGAAACTATGCCGGCCAAGACCCTCTTTTTCAGAACGTCAAGCTCCTCAGCCGGAAATTGATTTTTTTCCCGAAAGCTTTTTTCACTCTGCATACTTGCCCAGAAATTCTCCGCAGTCACATCCCCTTGTTTTGAGCTGACCACCATCTTATTGGCTAAATCCTCGGCAGGGGGCTCAAGGGTGACTTGGGCCAAAACCTCCTCATCCACCTGCACAGCAAATTTTTTCCCCAGAGAATCCACCAGACGGGCGGTCAATTCATCAGCTTTCTGCGACTGCAATTTCTTGAGAATAACCCCTTTGAGCTGCTCCAGGTCATTCGGATCTTCACCCTGCCGTTCTTCGACTTTCAAGACAACAACACCCTTGTCCATCAAGACCGGTTCCGTAATATCGCCTGCGGCAGCATCTTGCAAAACAGTCCGCCATTCCCCCTGCAACTGGGGAATACGGAATATTTTTTCTTCGTGATAGGTGGGTCCCCCCTCCTCAGGTTTCAGCGCAAGAAAATCTTCCATGGATAGTATACCATTGCGCAAGGCTGTAATCTTCTCTTCTGTCGGACTGCCGGCAATATAATAAAAAACCCGGGCCCGCAGTTTCGGGATGTATTCTTCGCGATAAAATTTACGGACCTCTTCGTCACTTACCGAAATTTTTTCGTTTACCTCTTCTTCCTGCAGCAACATGAGGGAGCGGACTTTCAAAAAGGTGCCCACCTTGCTTCTATAGCTCGGCTCCAGAAAAAGCTGCATCTTGGTTGCTTCCTGAACCAGCAGCTGCCACTCAACAAACACATCAGGAGATTCCGGAAGCGGCGTCGTCTCTTCCCGCCAGTTCCGCCACCAGTTTTTAAAATCTTCAGCAGAATACTCCGTGCCATTGATCGTCGCCAGATTCGTTTCCTGCCAAAACCAGCCAGCCATGGCCCGTTCTTGCGCAAGTCCCGCATACGACATCAAGAAAACGCACACCACTATTACGAATCGACGCATGACAACAGCCCTTTTTCTTTCCATACTCCCAATATCTCCTGCACCATTTTTTTCCCAAGTTCACTTACCGTGTTTACCATGCCGAAATGCATCATTTTCTGATAGTCTCCGCCCTCCCGACGGTACAAGCTGGACCACTGAATAAGCCCGCTCTTGCCATCATACACCCGCACCTGGATGCTCAACGCCGGACTCACTCCGCTCGGCGTCACTTTCTCATCCATTTCAAGAACTTCTCCCGCAATCAGAGTATCAACTCCGAGACGGACGGCTATAATCCGCATTTGCTCGACATCCGGAACATCCCAGGGTTTGAGCCGCATCTGCCGATAGATTTTAAATACATCACCTTCCAGCGCCACCCGCAAGTTGCACTGTTGCACCAGTTCCACCAGAACAAGACGATGAACTATCTTCCCCCCCTGATCATAGCCACTCCTGTTTGCAAAAGGCAATACCGCAATGCTTTGACGCTCGCCGGGGGGGGTCCGGGTAAATTCCTGAACATACGGTTTTTTCCCGCCACATCCGGTCAGGGCGAACGCCCCCAACAGGAAAACAACCACCCCTGATATCAAGCAACGATTTTTTTTCCCGTTCTTCATTTGTCTCTTTTTTCCGCAGCACATCGCCCACCATCATAAAACCCGGAAAACAAAATCCCGGCCATCTCCTGGTGTTTTCTTGCTAAAAGTCCACCGACCAGCCACTATCCTCCGTTCCATCCTCACTATCCTGGTCGCCACCCTTATCTCTCCCGGGCCTAATCGCAATGATATTTTCGATGATCTGCCGCATCTTGTTTCCCAGCACATCCTGTCCAAAAATACGACAGGAAATTTTCTCGCTCTCGCTGCTGAAAGGCACCGTGAACTGAACCGGCAATTTCTCACCGCTTTTTTCCTGCAGAATAACTCCGGTGCCGCTTCTCAATTCAACCCGCCAGAAGGCCAGGGGAACCTTGCCGTCATAGCTCAGATCGACCTGTATCTCCCCTTCCTTTTTTTCCGTAGTAATAGTCAGCTCCGGTCGTTTCCGCACAATCCGGAATTTTTCGGAAGCCACAGCATTGTTTCCGGCCCGATCCGAAACCTCCACCTGGACGCTGTACAACCCATCTTCCGCCATTCCTCCATCCTGGCGTTGACCCCACCAGGAAAACCTCCCGGGAAGATTCCCACGCCCACTCTCCGCCTTGACGACCTGGTCAGAACCATCAAGAATACTTATATTCCAGGCAGTGATGGGTTCGGGTTCTTTCAGCACGGAACTGATCGTCAACTGCCGTCGCAAAACAACCTCTCCATCGAGTTCCTGGCCGCGCAGAGAGAGAACGATCTCGGGAGGCTGACCGTCGATCAGAAAGCTGCCGGCAAAAACATTTTTCCTGCCCTGCTGCCCCCTGTTGATACTGACGGATACCGGATAGCGGCCATCGATTCCGGTTGCCGGCCAAACCGCCTCATAGTACTTTTCCTGGGGCAGATACACAGCTTCGATAACCTTCCCACTGACCACCACGGAAACAGACACATCGGACTGTTTCACATTGCTCTCGCTGAAACGGATCCGACAACGCATTTTTTCTCCGGGCTTTACCACTTCCGGACTAAGATGAATATCCTCACTGAAATTTTCTTTACCGCCTTCCGAAACTGCCGGCAAATCCTGCGGTATGATTTCCATTGCCCGGGCAACGACGATCTCCTCTATCTCCGAGAGATTTTGAGGTTCGGCAATGCCGAGAAATTTACGTACATCCGCCCGGCAGAGCTGGGTACTCCCCGCCCAAACCATTTTTGCGTCGCTTGCCTGAATTATCTGCAGAGAAATACCCAAAGCCGCAGGCTCTTTCTCCCGCACCTGATTTACCGAGCCGAGCATGAGATAATCGATTCCAAGCTCTTTCCGAAGACGCAAAATATTGTTGGAGTCAAGACTGCCCACCCTGCGGATTCGGTTTTTCGCCATAAAATCGATAATCCGTTTTTCTTCGACTACGATATATCCTTTTCGGATGAGTGCCTCACGCAGCCTGCTGGTCATTGATGGGTTCAAGCCATTATCCCCCATGCTCAAATCTTCAACCGGCATCACCGCCAGTTGCACGGCAAAAGCCTGTTCAACCATGAGCAGCAACAAAAACAGCAACGCGCTCACCCATGCGGTTTTTCCCCGCCTGTTACCCCTCCGGTTCAATACACACATACACGATTATTATCGGGGAATCGTATTAAGGATGTCTTCCACCAGCGACACCGTCACCTGATATTTGTCGCGTCCGGCAAGCCCAAACAGCCTCCGCCAGATGGAATCACCACTCTGATGGCCGCCGGATTGCCAGATAACCAGACCGGTTTCCACTTCAACCATCCGCACAGTTACGGACATTTCCGGGTAACTCATTGTGCCTTTACGACTGTCCGCTGAAATGTCCAGGGTCGTGAGCAACAAACTCTGCACGCTGAGTTTCTGCCCAAGCCTCTTTATCGTAGATGCATCAATCGGTTTGCCCGGATCAATGGCTTCCTCCCGCAGAAAACTGTCCACAAGACCTTTATCCGTCACATCAAAAAGTTTCATGGCAAGGGTCCGAGTAATAATGATATCCCTCACCAATTCAGGAGCAAATTCGTCCTTACTGTTGTTTTCAACAGGGAGAACAGCGATTTTCTGGACAAACCCGAAGTCTACATTCTCACGAACATACGCCTTTGATTTTCCCATAAAGGGAAGCCCGCAACCTGACAGCCCAAAAGAAACACCCATCAGCAGTAAAGTGCAGAGAATTTTTCTCCCAAGGCCGGAAAACGACCCGGATCGTTCCAACTTTGCCGATGACAAACACGCCTTGATTCGCACTGATTTCCTCTCCTCGACGTTCAGCTTTTGCCGGACTCGTGGCAAACTCTCTTCGACAGGTTCAAAGCGAAGGAGTGCTGTTGTTTCAATGCATTGATATTCCGCTCGCGCTGAGCCTGTCGAAGCGCCTGCCTGAAGTAACTTCCAAATTGTCACGAGTCCACCTGCTCTTTATTTGAATCAAAATCTGGCGATCAGTTGAGTTCTGACCTGCCAGTCCGTCTCACTTTGCCCCCCTGTACCACCGCTCTCCTGCGTTCGCTCAATATAAAAAACATTTCCCTGCAGGGTCAAATAAGGGCCAATGGCCCAACTTCCGCTCAGGGCGTATCTGCTGAGATCATTGTCGTCGTTGACAATATAGTAACTCAAAGAAAACTGCGTAGTCTCCGTCGGCGCCACGGTGGTTTGCAACAATCCGTCTTCCCCGGCGCTTTCCCAATCTTCCCATTTCTTACCAACCGCTGTCAAAACAGAAAGAATATCGGACACCCGCCAATTCAGGGTAAGCTTTTCATCCAGCAGTTCCATGCTGACTGCGCCTTGAGTTTTTTGGTAATCGTTGATCAAATCTGCTGTCAGGCGCGGAACGAGCCTGGCGGTCATGGTCAGGCGCGACCCGTACTCCTTGGTTGTTGTACCCGTATTCTCCTGAAGTGGCCCAAAAATTGTAGCCAGCGTGGAAGTGCTCTCGTACACCGTTCGTCCGGTGGTCAAATCGAGACTGGCGTCAAGATCGGGATAGAGCGCCGCAGAGGTATATAGCCCCGTCACGTAAGAAGTGGACAGCAGTTTCTTTTCTTCATACCGTTCAGTTTTAGACAGGCCGAGATTCATGTCCACGGTGGGGACAGGAGGAGAACTCAAGCGAACAGTGTATGCCCGGTTGAGGGTCTCGGGCAACCCTTCGATATTTTCCATGTTCTCACTGACACCAAAGGCAGAGGAAAGATATTCCCACGGTGTCCAACGCATCTCGCCGATCTGATTCTTTCGACTGTAATCGGTTTCAGAGGCATAATTACCATATTCAAGAGAGAGATTGTAGGTCATGCCCAAGGCTGAGGAAAATTTGTATCCCACATTCAGATCGCTGATGTTGCTCAATGTTTTGTCTTCTCTAGTGACAAACGACCCGGAAGAAGCGACCCGATCATAAACCTCTATCTCCGTGAAATCCACCCGCTGGACCGGACTGCTGGTCACAACCAGCTTGAGCCACCGGAAGGTGACGTTGCTCGTCGTTATCTCGAAACGTTTTTTCACAGTGTCATAAAAAAAACTACCTGGGACAACATTCTGCTGAATGCGTTGATAATCGGTGCCATTGGTGCTCCCATACAGGTCCATGGTGAAAGCACCGGCCGTCCCCACCCCGATATTCTTTTCCGTGTACAGAAAAATTCGGTTCACCTCCCGCAGATCAACCCGAAAGGCGATATTGAGCGGCGGATTATCAAAACCGTCCGTGTAAATCCCGCTCACGACCTCGACATCGCTGTCGGCCATCAGGCTGTTGTTGCTCAATTCGCCGGGATCGCTGGTGAGCGGGGTATCGTCATGGCCCTCTAAAACCTGAGCGATACTTTGCTTTATAAGGGCAAAGCCATCTGCCCCGACTGCAGTGGAAGATTCTGAATGGCTTGTGGAAAATTGCTGGGAAAAACCAAGACTCAGCCGATTGTCGAAAAAACGGCCGGTGCTGTCCAGCCTGGCAAAGTGATTGGTGGCGGTGGTTTCTCCAAAAGTCACATTGTCATTCTGCTGGGAGCGATTGAAATTATAGTGGGTTTTGAACAGTTCGAAATCCCAGTCCACCCCGACAGACTCGCGGGTGTCAGAGGAATCCTGCAGGTGAGGATCTTCGCTGTCAGTGCTGAAATCCCTGCCATAGGAGGCGCGTAATTTCGGCCAGAAACGTTCCTGCCAGTTACTGGTCCAGGTGGATTCCCAACTCCGGCGACTCCGGTTCGTGGCAATGGAATTTCGCTGTTCGCTGACCGAACCAAACAGGTCAAACAAGAAGATATCGTTTTGAACGGCAAAACGCAGACTCGGATCATACCCCTCCGTGTCTCCCTCCTCCTGCCAGTTCCGGTTGTAACGAAACGCTTCCTGCAGCGACATGGCCTCGGTGATCTCCTGTTTGAGATCAACCGTGTAACTTACCGTAAAGTCATCTGTTTCCGGGCTGTCTTTTTTATCCTCATGCTGCCAACTGGAGGTCACGGACTGCCCGGCAAACGCGTTACCGGTGGAAGCCAGCAGCACGGCAAGAGCCGAGAGAACCATGCTCCGAAAGCATCCACACCGTAATCTCAAACAGGGCATCCCTCCCGCTCATCCTTGAAGGGGCAAGCCATCCCGGCTTAGCCCCAATTCACCTGATACCGTTTCCGGCCCCATCATTCCTGGAGCCGAATGGCCATACCCCTCGACCGAGTCCATCTACCTGCTCGGTTTGACCTTCGGGCTTTTCCGGTCATATGTTTTCGGAGCATGGCAGCCCACCACACACGTCCCCCCGGTTTCGGTCTTGGTCAGGGCAATGGGATATGACCAGGAACCGAAAGGCACCTCTCTGCGGATATGCTTTGGCTGGTTGCTGGCGTGCGCATCGTGGCAGGCGACACAATTTCGGCCCTTCTTCATATTAACATGATAAAAATGCAGATTGTATTCGCCGTCCCGGAAATTGGTCAGGGTGCTGGTGAATTTATTCTTGGCTATTTCCTTATTGTGGCAGCCGAAACACAGATCGTAATTCTCCGGGCTGTATTCCTTGTAAAATTCCTCGGGATAATACCGCACAAGCATACGGCTGAATTTGGAACCGTGCACCTTATGGCAGGCCATGCAATCCCCGGTTTGTACCGGACCATGCTTCGACTTGCTGCCGGTGACATTGTCACCCAGCTCATCATGGCAGGTGAAACACAGTTTTGTCGTGTTATCTTTCAACAAAGCCTTCTCGTTGGAGGAATGGGCACGATGGCATTCGGTACACTTGCCCTGATCTACGGGCGCGTGTTTGAAAGTCGCGGTTTTAATATCGTTGTATACGGCAGGACTCAACTTTTCATGACATTCAGCACAGAGCGCGCTGCTTTTTTTGTGTAATTGGAACTGGGCGTCGGAACTATGGGGATCGTGACATTTGTTGCAGTTTTCAGTCACCGGCTTATGGACATGCTTCATGCTGAATTCGTTTTTTCGTTCCTTATGGCACTGAAAACAGAGCTCCGCCTTTTCAGGAGAAGCAATCAACAGGTTCTTGTGTTTGCCGGCATGGGGCCGGTGACAGGCGATACAATCCCCCGCTCCAACCGGGCCATGACGGTGGGACTTGGTAAAGACCGCCGCGGCATGACAGTTAAAACACAAGCTGCTGACGCTTGATCCGTTACCGCGCAGCTGAAAACGCATCGGTGATTCATGGGGATTATGACAGTCGACACAGCCTTCTTTTACCGGTTGATGTACAACGCTGTCATTGAATTCCTGCTGTTTGGCCTGATGGCAGACCAGACAGAGATCCTGCCCGGTTCGTTCCATGGACATCGGATTAAAGGAGCCGTGCGGGCTATGACAGGAAATACAGACCCCGGCGCCCACCGGCCCGTGAACATGGGCGGCCTTGCCCATATTGGCATGGCACTTTCCTGTAGTACAATTGGCCCTGGTCGGCACAATCTTTTTGAAATCATACTGCCCGCGGCGCAGCCGGTGACACTCTTTACAGTCCAGGGTAACTGGATTGTTGTGAAGATAAAAACGCTTGTACCCCTTGGGGCCAGTCTTGTCTTTCTGAGGCTGTCCGTAATACACCTTCACCTTCTTCTGAAGTTTGTCGGCGCTCAAGGTGATGACATTTTCCCCTTCCCGGAGAGAAATCATCGTCCCAAATGCCCCCCCTTCCACCGGCAGAACGCTTCCGGAACCCTTGTGGCTCACTCCATCGATGGAAACTCCCTTGACCTCGGCTCCGTTAACAAAGCCGGCAAGAAAAAGCTCTTTCCCGGTCACCCAAGCTCCATCAGGCGGAGCAACAACGGTTATTTCCGCTTGCGCGGCCCTGGCTCCGGAGGACGATAAAAAAAGCCCAAGCAAAAGAAATAATGCCGCAAGGATGCCTTGCAACAAACCCGCTTGTCCCGATGGTTTGTCGCCGCTCTGTGTTTTACCGAAAAAGCGTTTCAAGTTTTTTCCTCCCAGCACTATTTCCCCGCGTATCGCAGATGAGTGATTTGAAGCCGCATGGCCTTGCCAACTTACTGAAAATATTAAAAATCCGCCTCCAGCGTGATATACAACAATTATTCATACTTTTTGCAGGCTTTTACAACTGCCCTTCGACAGGCTCAGGCGAACGGAAGTGCGCGTGACGCCTTCTGATTAACAGCAATCTTCAGTCGGTTTTGTCCGTCTTTCCGGCGAAAGCCGGAATCCAGAGAAATTAACTGCCTTGCCTGGATTCCGGCTTTCGCCGCAATGACTTGTTCGCCGTAACGCATTGACATTGCGTTTGTGCCCAAAAAAAGACCCTTCTCGCACGGACTAAAATCCCGTCATGGTAATACTGCGCGAGCCGAACCCGTCGACAAATCTCAATAGCCCTGTCGCAGCACCTGGCACGGAAAATCCAAATCTCACACAATCATATCGTATCCAGCGCACCCGGTGTCAATTATTCCACCCCGCGCTTCCAGCCCTTTCGAGCATTCCATGCCCACCCCGCCTCAACTGTCCTTGGCGGTGTGACAGAAGAAACATCCGGTGCCGGACGCACTTCCGCCGTCATGTGCTTTCATTGCGGTGTAATCCCATCTGAGCATATCCGGGTAGGGACTACCATGCGCCCGATGGCAGGAAACACAGGAAACCTGATCACCGATCTCAATTTTCGCCGCCTGATAGCTGGTCAAAACAGGTTTGGCCACAGGCACCGCAGGGTTATACGGTGTAGCGAAAAGCGGTGCGAATTCACCTTTGTTGGGAATGGCATAATTGGTGGGATGGCGCAACCACGGGTTCACCCCGCCCCCGTTGTCAACCGTCAGACCGCCGGACTCAAAAAAACCAGGAGCATGAAACTTTGCATGGCAACTGGCGCAAAATTTATTGAGCGACCGTGGTGATTGAGCTGCGGTTCCATCACCGCCAAAATAAATATTGTGTTGCGCGCTTGTCGGGGTCTGCTCCCAGTTCGGATCTTCGATCCCGGCAACACCTTGGGTCAAGCCGAAACCGGAATGGCTTGAAGGAGCCATAAGGAAACGATACCAGCCTTCAGCCGCAGTTACCGGTTGGCCGGCAACAACGGAAGCTCCGTGATGCTTGACCGAGCCATGACATCCCTCGCAACCGTTACGCCCGAATCCCGTGTCGGGCAGAGAAAAACTCTGATGACAACTGTTACCGCACTGGAGATTTTCGCCTCCCGGTCCAATGGCCAAAAATGAGTCAGGCGGGCTTATGCCGCGCACATTATGCCCATATTGATGCCCGTTTTTGGCCACCCAGTGAAAGTTGCCACCAGCCAGCTCATTCACTGGAGGGGCTGCTGTGTTGTAAACAATAGGTATTCGGGTGCTTCCCAGCTGCACGATGGTATCCGCACTGCTGCTTGAATGGCAGCCAACGCAGTCCGAGGTCAGTAGGCGTGCCCTGTTAACGGAACTGACGAGTGCCCCTGCCTGCGAATTATGCATGGTATGGCAGTTGGCGCAGGGACCTGTCACATTGGCCAAGGCCTGAGCCTGCAAATCCAGAAAACAAATGGCAGCAAAGAGGAGGGCGCATCCAGTTCGACAGATCAGCCTCACATCAATTCCCCCCGGAATAATTTATGCTACTTTCAATGCAGCGGATGTTTTTTCACCCTCAACCCGCTGTCTTTAATAGATATTCTCATTTTTGATCCGGTGCATAATAAAACACCGCGCCGGTGCATTGCCAACAGACCGGCGCGGTGTTCATCATTTCCCAGCCATTATGGCTTACTCGCTATGCTATAGATCAAGTATCCTTGGTGGTGTGGCAGGCAAAGCAACCAACATTGCCACCCGCACTGCCATGGGCCGTCATGGTGGAGTAATCCCAGCGCAACAGGTCGGCCTGATCACTGCCATGCGCCCGATGGCAGGAGATACAGGTAACGATGGCATCACCGGCAACACTCATTACCGTTGACTTCACCCCTAAGATGTCGTTGCTTGCCACCGGCGCCTGAGGAACATACGCACCGCCGCCTGTCCCGATAACGCCGCCACCATATGCACCGTACTCTTTCGCCTTCACAGTGAACATGTCAAAGTCGGTTGGGTGCCGTACCCACGGAGAGGTCATATTGTTAGCGAAGCTGATCCCCGTCGTCGGAGAGGTTACAGGATTATGCGCGGTGCTTGTTGCGTGGAAGTCGCCGTGACATTGCCCGCACAGGGCGCTGATGGTCTGGGCAGCAGCCGCGTCAGTAGTCCGGGCAACCCCGTAATACTGGTTATGGGCAGCGGCGGAAACAACCTTCTCCCAGTCTGCTTTCTCAATACCCTTGGTGCCATTGAGAAAGCGATAGCTGTTGGCAAGACTTGAACCATCGACAGCACCGGCAACTCCCCCCGCATTCTGGTTCGGCGCATGATGGGAGCCGCTGAGCGCGGTGTATTCATTTGCTTTGGTTCTGTCGCCATGACAGCCTGTGGTGCCTGCGCAGGTCAACTGCGATGCCAAGGCGGTACCGCCCGGAGGGACATTGCCCAACACACCGTCCGAAGCTGCTATCCCTGCTACATTATGCCCTGTGGCGGGCAGATTTCCACCGGTCGTCGCCACCCAGTAGAAGCTGCCGCCGGCCAAGGTCGAGGCAGGCGCCCCAGTATGATTCACCTTGGGAATGTTGTTGTCCGTCAAATCGGTGGCACCACCGGTATGACAACCAATGCAATCGCCCTTGGTCAGGGACTGAAACACAGTGGCAGTACCCGACATGCTCGCTCCGCCCTGACTGTTATGCATGGTGTGACAGTTGACGCATTGGCCTACAACCTGGGCATTGCCGCTTTCCGGCAACAGACAAATCGCGCCAAGCAACATGGCTGCCATGGCAACCGACATCTTAGGTGCAGTGAAAATTCCATTTATTTTTTTCGATGTGTGATTCATTTTTCCCCTCCGTTTTTCCCCGGTTTAATAAGCTCACTCAGCCCATACATCCCCTTGTGCCTTCCTTCACCCTCCCCACTCTCGGATTTCCCAAACAGAAACTGGTTCAATTATAGAATAAGGCTATATTACTTGTTCGTCAACACATTACGGCAAATAAACTTAATGTATTGGGTATAAATCCCGCCGAACACAACTGAGGCATATTCAAAGCAAGTAGTGTGCCAACAAACATGATTGCGACAAAAAGTCACAGCGACACACAAGCGGAGCCAAGGCAGGCTAAGATGGAGGTGGGGTAAAAAAAGCTGCTTAAATTTCCAAGCCTCCCCGGAAAGCCGTGATTTTCGTTTACAAACAGGCTCGAGGTGCTCAGATTCTGTCGGGCGCACAATCAGAAACTGAGCACCTCGAAAAAAATTACCAAAATCAGGTAAAGGGATTCAGCAACTCATAATCGACGATTTTTTTCCGAAGGGTGGTTGGGGAAATATCCAGATGCTTGGCAACCTTGGTGATATTCCAGCGAAGGCTGTCCAGAGTTTTTTCGACATGCCGCTTTTCCGCCTCGGCCAGGGTGGTCGGCCTGGCTCCGCAGTCTCCCGCAACCTGTCTTTCACTGTCGGACGGAGTCAACTGCAAATCCTCGGCAGTAAGCACTGCGTCGACCGCCAAAACAGCCGCACGGGTCAAAACGTTTTCCAATTCCCGAACATTTCCCGGCCAGTCATGGGCCAACAGTTTTAACAAAGCATCCTCGGAAAGCGTGGGCTTATAGCATTGGAATTTTGCGGTTATTTTCTCAAGAAGCGCCTCGGCCAGCAGAGGAATATCGGTTCGCCGCTCCCGCAGAGGGGGCATATGCAGCGACGATACGCTCAACCGGTAAAAAAGATCTTCCCGAAACCGTCCTTCGCTGACAAGCCGCCGCAAATCGCAATGGGTCGCCGCCACGATACGCGCCGTAAGCGGGATGGGCTCCAACCCTCCCACCCGGACAAACTCTTCTTCCTGCAAAACCCGCAAGAGCTTGGCCTGCAGGTCCATGGCCATATCGCCGATCTCATCAAGAAAAACCGTACCCCCGTCGGCATACTCGAGCTTTCCGATCTTCAGCCGATCCGCCCCTGTAAAAGACCCTTTCTCGTGCCCGAAAAACTCGCTTTCCAGCAAGGTCGGCACCACGGCCGAACAGTTAACCGCAACAAAAGGCTTACCCGGCGATCCGGCCTGATGCAGAATCCTGGCTGCCAATTCCTTGCCGGTTCCGGACTCCCCCTGGACCAGGACAATCACCTTGGTTCTGGACAACAGCCCTATTTTCTTATGCAGCGCCACCACTTTGGGGTGTGCGCCGATCATTTCAAAGCCAAAGTTTTCGCAGAGAACTTTCTCCGGAGTTTTCCCCGCCGGCTCAACCCAACTGCGATGACGCTCCACCCGTGTAACGATGGCTTGAATTTCGTCCATATCCAACGGCTTCCGCAAATACTCGAAGGCACCGCTGCGCATGGCCTCAACTGCGGCGTTATTATCGGACTCTCCTGTCATGATGACGACAGTAGGCGAACAGGGGATTTTGAGCAGACCCGGCAAAGTTTTGAGTCCGCTTTGATCGGGAAGATTCACATCAAGGAATACGACATCCGGAGAAAAAGTTTGTGCCTCCAATCCACCGGCGTCTGCCGAAAAAGAGCAACGCACTTCATGTCGCTTGAGCGTAAGCGCAATTTGCAACGACCGACAGAGCGCCTGATCGTCATCAATTATCAACACCTTCATCGCATCCCCTCCAAAAAACGGCAAAAACCATGGGCCATGAGGCTCTTGCAAAATATCGTTACCCCGGCAAAAGCCGAAAAACACTGGATACCGGCTTTCGCCGGCATGACGAAAAATGCATTCGGCGCCTTTTTGCAAGAGGCTCCACGAAAGCCTTTTGTCAAAAAATCTACCTCACTTTTTTCGTCAGGTCAACGTGAACCATATTTCCGGAATACACTGCCACACATCTTCGCATCTGTCGTGCACTTCACTGTGAATTCCGAAACAGAGCAAAGATTTCCCCTTTTCCGAGAAGGCTTTTTTTGCAATTAAGTTGTTGATCATTCGGGGCAAGCGGAGTATAAATTGAAACCTGTATGGTAATTCCCCATTGCCATAGCGCCTTCCACATCATCTCTCCTTCTTGAATTCCCATGGCATTTAAATGCATGCGGGCCGAATTTCGCCTTGGCTCGGCATACACAAGGAGAGAGGTGCGCCATTGAACGTCCGTGTACATACCGCCATTTTCTGTCTTCTCGCAACATTCTATTTTGTTTTCAACACAGGGGCAGCCGAATCCTTTCCTTTTCGGGCAGTCAACCCCGGCGACACGATGCCTCCCACAACAATCTCACAAAGTGATTCCGGCAAAAAAATTACCGTGGGCAAACCAGGAGGACGCATTACCGTCCTCGCTTTCTGGGGAGCCGACCTGCCCACCAAAAAACAGCGGTCTACTGATGCGCTGACCCAACTCCAGCAACTGGCCCCTTTTTTCCGGGACAAGCAGGTCGATCTGTTGGTAGTCAACGCCCAGGGTGACTCTTCGGAGATCATAAAAGAGGTTATAGCCGCTTCAGGAGTCGCATCCCCGACATACCTTGATTCGGATCAAAGCGCATACACTAATCTGGGCCTCCTGGTGATGCCGGCTGTAATGCTCGTTGACAAGGGAGGCAAGGTAGTCAATGGGTTTGGCTACAGCCGGGAGATGGTAGGCAGGCTCAAGGGCGAAATCGAGATTCTGCTGGGCGAAAAAAACAGGGCGCAGTTCGAGGCCGAGCTCCACCCGGTCATGGTTGAGAAAAGTAAGGGAGACAAGGATGGCATCCGCCACCTGAGTATGGGACGGGTCCTGGCCGGCAAAGGACAACCCGAGTCCGCCGCCCGGGAATATGCCCTGGCCATAGAAAAATCTCCGCAACTTGCCAGTGCCCATATCGCGCTGGGCTGCGTTCTTGTAGAACTCGGCAAACTGGCGGAAGCGCAAATCGCCGTTGACAAGGGCTTGGCCCTGGAGCCCAATTCCCTGGAGGGCGAAATATGCCTCGCGCAGATACGAGCGGCAAAGGGAGAGGTTGCCCAGGCTATTTCCGACCTGCAGCCCATGATTTTTCGAAATAACCGGAACCACCATTTGCATTATGTCCTTGGCACATTCTATGCTAAAAAAACCGACCACGAAAAAGCATCCCAGGAATTTCGCAAGGCCTATGAATTGTTCCTCCAGCAGACACACGCTGCAGAGTGATGCCGCGACAGTTCAACAGCCGGCAATATTGCCCAACTCTATACAGGATGAAGATGAAAACTCCGCCGGAACACGAATCGGACCAACGGTTGCCCTGGAAGAACAGCACAGCGCTCACCATACTGCTGCTTCTGTTTGCCTCGCTTTTTTCCCCTGAGGCCACATGGGCGGAAGACCCGGAGATACTCTATCCTCCGCCCAAGGCTGTCATCCATGCCAAGATTCCGTCAATATCGATTATTGCCCGGCAAAAAGATGACAAGGGGCTTAGCCAGGTGCGGGTCAGAAGCGGCGATATTCTGTATTCGCCTCTCGGGATATGGGCTGGACAGGGATCCCACTATTTACATTTCAACGTACCGCTCAAGCCCGGCAAAAATTCTTTTGAGCTTCTCACTTCCGGAAAAAATATCTCCATTACCTATAAGCCGTTGCGCTCCTTGTCGACTTTTAACGCAAACGACAAAGACACCTATCTTTTCCACCGCAATGATCTGATTCCCGAAAGCTGCACCCAATGCCACGACCCAAAAAAAATCAAGCTTTCCGAGAATCTCAGCGGAGAGGCCCAACCCCTCTGTTTTTCCTGTCATAAAAATATCCTGGGGAAAACCCCATGGCAGCACGGCCCTGCCGTCAACAAACAATGCCTCGCCTGCCACAAGGATTCGGGCACGCCATTAAAAATCCCCATCCCCGGCGGCAAGGCAGAGAATCTCTGTTTCCGCTGCCACGTCAACAAGAAATCCTGGCTGCAAAAAAGCCATATTCACGGCCCGGTCGGCACAGGGGACTGCACGGTTTGCCATAATCCCCATGGCGACATTGAGCGCTACCAGCTTTGGGCTCCCGGCAAAGACGAATTGTGCGTTGCCTGTCATACGGACAAGAGAAACCTGGTCAACGGGAAAAAACCCGTCTACTACGTACACGGCATCTTAAACGGCATCGGTTGCATAGCCTGCCATGATCCCCATGCCACCGACAATGCTTTTCAGCTCTACAAGCCTATCAACGAGCTGTGTACGGGTTGTCACACTTCCCTCAAGGGCGTCACCAGAGGCCACCCGGTGGGGGGCCACCCGGTTGCCGGAGCAAAAGATCCACGCAGACCGGAACGCTCGTTCACTTGCACCAGTTGCCACAACCCCCATGGCTCTGATTTCAAATTCCTGCTGATCGGCGACATTCTGGGCGGCCATATCTGCAGTCAATGCCATTACTAGCAAGGCAATAGACACATGGCACACTTGATTCCCCGCACGATAATCGCCCGCAAAAAAACCTCCGGCGCAAGAATGGCCCGAAGATTCTTGCGCCGCTGCGTCTGCCTCGCAGCCTGCCTGCTGAGCATTGCCGCGGCTTCCGGCTTATGCCGGGCGGAGGAAGCAGCGCCAGCTCCCATACAGCAACCAATGAGCGTGGTGACCATACTCAATGACGACAACCAGGGAGAACCGTTGCGTTTTCCGTCTGCCGTCGCCTTTGATTCGGAACAGGAAGAAATATATGTCATCAATGGCGGCAAGAACGGTTTTGTCATTTACGACAGTGACTTTATCCCCCACCTCTTTCTCGGAGCCGGACGAGGCATTGATGCGCCGCAAAGCATTTTTTTCGACACCAGGGACGGGAATGTCTTTGTCTGCCAGGGAAAATCAGCCAAGCACCCTCCCCGGCTCACCATTTTAAACGGCGCTTTTTTCCCGGTCAAAGAAATCCTTTTCGACAACATCCCGGAAGCTGAAAATTTTTCTCCCTTTCGCGGCGCCCTGGGAAAGACCGGCAATATTTACCTGGTAGACAACAATGTCCGCGGGGTTCTTGTGCTTGACAAAGAGGGTAATTTTCTCCGCTGGCTCAAACCCAAGGACAAAATACTGAGAAAAATAGTCAGGGACCTCTCGGAAAAGAACCCACTGGCCGAGAAAGACGCCGCAGAAACACCCACCTCTCCCGAATCTTCCCCGCCTCAGGAAGAAGCCGAGCTTTTGGGCGATCTTCCGCCGGAACTTCGCCCAAAAGCTCGGGCCAAGAGAGGTGATGCAGCTGACGGACCCATGCTGGAGCCGATCGCCATCAATGACATCATGACGGACAGCGATGGGCATCTTTTCTTCCTGAGTGAAGAAACCAGCAAGGTCTATGTATACGCGGTCAACGAGGAGTTTCTCTTCAGCTTCGGCGAGAAGGGGGGCTCCACCGGAAAAATGAGCCGCCCGCGGGGGATTGCCATCAACGAAGGCCGCAAGACCATTTACATCGTTGATTACATGCGCCACACCATCCTGGCCTTCGACTTGGCGGGCAAATATCTATACGAATTCGGCGGACGCGGCAGCGGGCCACTCTGGTTTAATTTTCCAAACTCCATCACGGTCGACCGAAAGGGCCGACTCATTGTCGCCGATCTGTTCAACAATCGTGTCCAGATTCTCAAAACGGAATATGACATGACCTTTACCGGATCCAAGGGTTTGAAAACCGGACCGCCGCCGACACCCGCGCCCGGAACAAGCGAACAGCAAACAACTCCGCCGCCTGCAGGGACCACGGACGCTCCGCCAATCAAGACCCTGACACAGGAAGTGATACCTGTCCCCGCTAACAATTCCGAGGTGGATACAGGAACAACGCGTGACCAGCAACAGGTTGAGCCTCGGTGACTACCAATGAAATCCCGGCCGCAGCCTGCTTCTTTGCTTAAAAATCGGGCCTGCGACGCAACGACTATATTATATGGATATTCCAATAACCAAAACGGCAACCAGAGGCTATGTATCGCCCCACAATAAAGTCTCTCCCGCTCAAGGAACAGAACCTCCTATCCGGGCTGTCTTGCCGACGGAATATCGTTTATTTTTTCAGCATTACGAAAAGTAAAATTGAAACTAAAAAGAACGGCTTACATATTGCTGATCACGTTCAGCCTATTGTTGGGAAGCACCTTCTTCGCCAGGGCGGCGGACTATATCCTCGTGGTTCACAAAGATAACCCCGTGGATAGATTGAACCCCCAGGAAGTGAAGGATATTTTCCTCGGCAAAAAGATCAAGTGGGGAAACGATTTGCCCATTACCCTTGTCATGAACACCAATGATGAAATCCACGAGCGATTCACCAGGATCATGCTTCAGAAGTCACCCGTCCAGCTTTCCGTCTACTGGAAAAAGATTTTATACAGCGGCGTCGGCATGCTGCCCCTTGCCGTCAAAGATGACGAGGCTGCGAAATCGTACGTCGGCACACACAAAAACGCCATCAGCTATATTACCGAAGACTCCCTGGACAGACAGGTAAAGAAAGTGGAGATCCGGTGATGCGCGGCGGCGGGAGCATACGTTCGAAAATATGGCGTTGCGTTCTGGTCGCCCTCGTCGGCTATTTTGTTGCGACTCTGGCAAGTTTTTACTTGAACATGTCCCAGTACGACCGACTTTCCATGCTGGTGCAGGTTCACTTTCCCCAGGCAACACTGGGAAATGACATCCTCTACACCTTCAAAAAACAGACGGAGCGTTACGAAGAGGCATTTCTCACCGGAGAAAGCGAGTTGGCAGCCCAGACAAACGCCATCAGCGGTGACCTGTCCACCATGCTTGAGCAGCTTCTTGAGGCGATCAAACGTTCTCCGCATCCCCAGGTAAGCCCAGCCTATGTGCAAAAACTGCAGGGTGATTATAATGCTTACGCCCACCTTGCGGGCAATGTCTACGCCCATGTTTCGGACGTGGAATCTTCCCTTGATCTGCAAAAAGAGGTCGGCCAACTCGGCAGGCTACAGAACCAACTCCTTGCCGGATTCACCGATCTTGACAAAAGGTTGAACACCTTTCTCATCAGCGAAATCGAAGAAAACAAAGCGAAATCACTCAAGAGCACCATTTTTCTGGGCACCCTGTTCGTACTGGTACTCCTGACGGTCACCCTTATCATTGATCGGGTGGCTCACCGCCTCCTCATCACCCCTCTGGCCAAACTTCAGGAAAATGTGCATACTTTTTCTCGAACCCAGGATGTCATCCGTCCGGAATATATCAGCACAACCGACGAAATCGGCCGTCTGGCCAAAGCGTTCTGGGAGATGACCCAAAACCTCAAAGTCACCACCGTTTCTAAAAAATATGTCGACAACATCATAAAAAACATGACCGGCGGGCTGGTGGTTGTTTCCCCTTCCGGTGAGATTCAGACCGTCAACCAACTGACCCTGACCATGTTCGGTTACAACGAAGGCGAATTGCTCGGCAAGATGGCGACAACCCTGCTTACCCCGGAAGACGAATCGCTTTTCTCCGCAAACCTGATCAACACCCTGGAAAAGAATGGCCCGATGAAGGACAGGGAAATCACCTGCCTCACTAAAGATGGCCGCCGCTTTCCCGCCCATTTTTCCGGGTCAGCCATGCACCATGAGCAGGGGGCGCTAGAGGGAATCATTTGCGTATTCAATGATATTACCGAGCTTAAAAAAGCCGAACATACCCTGAAAAAAATGGCGCATTATGATGCCCTCACCGGAGTCGCCAACCGGAATCTCTTTTTCGAAAAGCTTGAATACGCGATCCGGGAAGCACAGCGCGAAGAACGTATTTTTGCCTTGCTCTATCTCGATCTGGACAAATTCAAGGCGATCAACGACAGCATGGGTCATGAAGTCGGCGACCTGGTTCTCAAGACCGTGGCCAGCAGGCTGCAAGAAGTCGTGCGCACCGGAGACACCGTGGCAAGAATGGGCGGCGACGAGTTCACCATCATTCTCAGCGCGCTGCATTCGCCCGCGGACGCCGAGATACTCGCCCAGAAAATTACCAAAACCATCTCCGCCCCGTTTTCCGCAAACGGCTTCACCTGTACTTTGGGTGCCAGTATCGGAATCAGCCTGTTCCCGGAAAACGGCTCGCATACTGAAATTTTAGTGAGCAAATCCGACTACGCGATGTACCTGGCAAAGGCGGCAGGGCGCAACACCTTCTGCCGCTTCCAGGAAGACCTCCACCTTGAAGACTATCTGGCAAACAGCCAGCAAAGGAACCATGAACTGTAATCTTTTTAAAATATTTTTTGTCACCGGCAGTATTCGAACAAAAGTATGGATCTGCGTGCTTATCGCGCTGGCAGGCTATTTTGTCGCCACCCTCTCCAGCTTTTATTCGAACAGCAGACAGGCCGACAGGCTTGCAGCCCTGCAGACCATCCACTTCCCCTTGGCACGGCTCAGCGACGAAACAGTCAACACCTTCAAAAACCAGATATCCAAATATGAAAATGCCTTTTTGACCGGCGAAACCGAACAAGCGATAGAAGGCAACCATCTCAGCACCACAATTCTTCAGCTTCTGGAGCAGATGAAAAAGGTAGCCGCACAAAACACCTATTTTTCCCCGGAAGCCGCTCTTATTGGAGAATTGCAAAGCCAGTACAACGAGTTCTACCGGTTAGCGCCGGAGGTCTACCTCAGGACCCAGTCCATCGAAACCTCGCTGGAGCTGCAGAAAAAAGTACAGCAACTCGGCAACATGCAAACGCGCCTTTTAGATGATCTCCTGAATTTATCCCAACATCTGGCCCATAGCGTTGAACAGGATATTCAGGATGAAAGACGCCATGCCCAAACAAACACGCTGTTCCTCGGCCTGCTTTTTGTGCTTGTTTTGATCATCGCAACCCTTATCAGCCGTTGCTTTGCCAATCGTCAAATCATTGAACCCCTCAATCACATACAGGAAATGGTGGTCCGTTTTACCCAAAACAGAGAAATATCCCAACCACCCCAAGGCAATAAGGACGACGAAATCAACAATCTGGCCACTTCCTTCTGGGGCATGACCGAAGAACTCAAGCAAACCATGGTTTCCAAAAGTTATGTGGACAACATCATTAAACACATGAGCGGCGGCCTCATGGTCCTTTCAGCCGACCAGACCCTGATTAAAATCAATAATACCACGGCAACGCTTTTGAGTTTTTCCGAAGAAGAGATGCTGGGCCGCCACATCAGCGAATTTATCAGCGACGACACGATTCATTTATTCAAGAATAGTGGTCTGAATGTTCTTGCCCGGGGAGAAGAGGTAAGCAATCTGGAAATTAGCCTGGAGACGAGGCAGAAGACAAAAATTCCAGCTCTTTTTTCCGGTTCGGTGATGCGCTCAGCCGATCAGGAAGTCGAGGCAATAATCTGCGTGGTCAACGACATCACCCAACGCAAAAAAGC
>JAHJTI010000021.1 GCA_018829945.1 Pseudomonadota bacterium
CCAGTTAATCACCCGGTTCCATTATCCGGGCGATTTCATGTACCACTGTCATGTGCTGGAACATGAAGACAACGGCATGATGGGGCAATTTCGTGTGGAATAAAAGCGGTTGCGAAAGGTCTTTGCTCAAGAATGGGGCAGAATATCACAAACGCTTGTGCCAGACATTCATGCTTTGCAGGTCCCCTGAAATCTGGGTGTTGTTGACCAGAGGCCCGGCGTAGATGTAGTCGTGCTTGGCAAAGGTAATATTCATGCCAAAGGAATAGGCCCGGGCAATGGTATAAACGGTCTTGATGCCGAGCTGGCGGATCCCCTCTTCCATCTTGGCCAGAAGAAAGGTTGCCAGCCCCAGGCCGCGCGCCTCGGGCAGGGTCGCAAAATCCGTCATTTCCGCATTCTGCCCGGCGTAATCAATTTCAGCGGACGACACGGCAATCAACTTGTCTTCATCCCGGATGCCGAAATAGATCACATTTTCGTCCATGGTCCTGGCGAGGTATTCTGGGTCTTGAATGGGGAAAGGATAGGAAGCAAATACCTGCCGGTAGAGCTGGGCCATTTCCTCGACATCCTGTTTTTCCATGGTCTGGAAGGAAAGACCCGCCGGCAGAGCGGTTTCTTCCATGGTCCCTGCTTTCTGTTCCGCGATTTCCAGAACCTGCGAAACCAGCTCGGGCTGTTTTTCCTGCTCCCGCTCGTCGGAGAAAAATCTGCTCAGAAAAAAGCTGTCTTCTTTCCCTTTAAAAAATGCGGGGATCTTCGCCTCCTCAACAAATCCACGACTCAAAAACCTGTCTTTGGCAAAAGTCGGCGCCTTGACGAAAATCTTACTGTACCCCTTTCTCCGTGCCAGCGACACGACAAAATCGACAATATTTTCGCAATCCGTCTTCCCGACCTTCATCACGTAGGCCCGGTCGTTGACCGTGCCGTGCTGTATTATCGAATCTCCAAGCTGCTCAATGGCATCAGGCTTCATCTCTTCTCTCCATTCGCTTGTTGTTTTCCGGGGTCAGGGAAATGGTTTGATGATAATCAGAAAGCAGCCTCTCGATCCCGGTGGAGCGAAACTCCTCGGCATCCTCAAGATTCAACTGCAGATGGCAATCATCGCACTCCCGATCACAGAAAACCGGCTCGTAGCTGTCCGGCTCCTTATAGGTGGTGATGACCCCTTCGTAGTTGCGCAGGATAACTTTGTTGGTGGAGTGGGAAATGAGGTAGCTGGGGTTCACCGGAATCTTGCCGCCGCCGCCCGGCGCATCGATAACATAGGTGGGCACGGAAAAACCGCTGGTATGGCCGATCAAGCTCTCCATGATCTCGATCCCCTTGCCCACCGGGGTGCGGAAATGGGACAACCCTTCCGAAAGGTCGCATTGGTACAGGTAATAGGGGCGCACCCGGTTGGCCACCAGCTTGTGCACCAGGGATTTTATGATCCTCGGGCAGTCGTTTACTCCGGCCAGGAGAACCGACTGATTCCCCAGGGGAATGCCGGCATCGGCCAGACGCTGCAACGCCTGCTTGGAGGAGGTGGTGATCTCCCGGGGATGATTGAAATGGGTGTTGACCCAGATGGGATGGTGTTTTTTCAGCATGGTTACCAGTTCGGGGGTGATGCGGTAGGGCAGCACCACCGGCATGCGGGTGCCGATCCGGATAACCTGAACATGCTCGATCTTGCGCAACTCGGTGAGAATCCAGTCCAGATACTTGTCCGAAAGCATCAGAGGATCGCCGCCGGAAAGAAGAACATCCCGGATTACCGGAGTATTGCGGATATATTCCAAACCCTTCTCGATATCATCGGTGCCGGGGACAGAATCGGTATCGCTCACCTTGCGCTTCCGGGTGCAGTGGCGGCAGTACATGGAGCAGATGTTGCTGATATGAAAAAGGACCCGATCCGGGTAGCGGTGGGTGATTCCCGGCACCGGGCTGTCCTTGTCCTCGGAGAGCGGATCGGCCATGTCGAACTTTTCAATATCCAGTTCGCGCGGCGAGGGAAAGGCCTGCTTGAAAACCGGGTCGTTCTGATAGTCCTCGGCATTGATCAGGGAAAGGTAGTACGGGGTAATCGAGAGGGGGAACTTTTTTAAAGTCAGCTCCAATTGTGCCCGCTCTTCTTCCGCAAACCTGATCCCCAACACGGATTCCACAGTCGAGACTTTCTTGATCGCATGCCGCAACTGCCAGCGCCAGTCTCTCCAGTTGGCAAGATCAACGGGTTCGGTGGTGATTATCTGGGCGATATTTTGCTGGTTGGGGGAGTAGATGGTCATATGTAATTCCTTTCCGGTTGCGAGATTGTCAACAAACAAGCTCTTGCGTGCATGTGCGGAGTTTTCTTACAACATTCAGGATTACTGGCCCTTCCTGTTGGTTATTTTTTCTGTCGGCGATGTTGTAACTTGTAACTTTACGATCAGCCCCGTTATTGATCGCAACAAAACCGGAAAATAGGTTCTGCATGCTTACGACAGCACATACGTCGGCCACAGTTGGGAACGGGAATATAGAAAACAATCTTGATGCGGAGGTCGGAAATATCGTGAGTGGCTATCGTGGCATCGGATCGAGGAAAAATTGTACGGGACTAGAGAACCGGAGGGGCTTCAATTTTTCTGGCCTCCATCATGTCAACCACCTTTTCCAGAGCCAGGGTAATGGAAACCTGTTCCAACTCGGGAAGGTTTTTTAAGGACTCTGCCAAGGTTGCCTGCAAAGGCGACGGGGCATTGGCGATCAACGCTTGGCCTGCCTCCGTCACACAAACCTGCACCAGCCGTCGGTCTTTGCTGCCCCGCTGGCGAACCACCAAGCCTTTGTCTGCCAGACGGTCAACGATCCCTACAACCGTACTTGGGCTCTGGTAGACCATGCGGGCCAACTGGGTAATCGTCAATGGCCCGCCCTTGGCAAGAGCCAGCAGACAGCCAAGTTGAGGCCCGGTTATCTCATGTTCCTGAGCCAGCTTATGGGAATGGATTTCAACCGCCCGAATAATGCGCCGAATGGATTGGAGAATGCGCAGTTCATAACTGCTTTTTGGCACGGGCGGAGTAACTCCGGGTCCCAAAATGACCTCTCCTTCCGATCCGGAGATTCCAGTTTTTTTATTCAATACATTACTCATCGGCGTCGCGCTCTTTATATTTCAACTCAAATAATTCTTATCCGAATAATAAGAACACGAATAGCCGAATTTGTCAAATAAGAGCCAGCGGAACTGCGCCAATTGTGCCGTGCTGTTCTTGTTTTCAGCATTGACAACCTGCCTAAAAAAATGCGATGCTCCGGGAGGCTTTCGGAAAAACCGGAAGCCTCGGTTCCGCTTGACAAAAAAGGTGCATCCGCCTCTCGTTTTACGGCGACCCAACACAACAACGGCCGCATAAAAAATGATCCAGCCACAAACGGTATTTGCAGCCAAAAAAATATTTTTGACTGTCTATAAAAAACTGCGGGATGCAGTGACCGATCTCTTGCCGATCGTCCTGGTTATCGCTTTTTTTCAGGTGCTCATCATCCGGCAGCCTCTGCCCCAGTTCGGCGAGGTCCTTTTCGGGGGTCTGCTGGTGGTGCTTGGTTTGAGCCTCTTTATTCAGGGGCTTGAAATGGGGCTTTTTCCCATCGGCGAGGCCATGGCCCATGGACTTGCCCGCAAGGGCAGCCTGTTCTGGCTTCTCTGTTTTGCCTTTGCCCTTGGCTTCTCGACAACCGTGGCGGAACCCGCCCTTATTGCTGTATCCCGGGAAGCTGCCGACATCGCCGCCCAGGGAAACCTCATCCCGCAAAACGCAAAATCGCTGAATAGCTATGCCCTGGGGCTTCGCTTGTCCGTGGCCTTTTCCGTCGGGCTTGCCATTCTTATCGGGGTGCTGCGAATCCTGCGGGGCTGGCCCATCCACTATCTCATCATCGGCGGGTATGCCCTGGTCATGCTGATGACCACCATCGCCCCGGATGAAATTATCGGCATTGCCTACGATGCGGGCGGCGTGACCACCTCGACCATCACCGTGCCTCTGGTCGCCGCTCTCGGCGTGGGTCTTGCCTCGATCATCAAGGGACGCAGCCCGCTACTGGACGGCTTCGGCCTCATCGCCTTTGCCTCTCTGCTTCCCATGATTTTTGTCATGGGATACGGACTGGTTATTTTCGGATAATGCACACGGACTGAGCCAATGTCTTTTTTCAAGCTTTTTACGGGGATATTTCTGGACACGCTGCGGGATGTACTTCCCATCCTGCTCCTGATTGTCTCCTTTCAGCTTTTTGTACTGCGCCAGCCCATCCCCCATCTGCGCCGTCTCATTGTCGGCGGTATCTATGTGGTGGTCGGCCTGGCTCTCTTTCTGGCCGGTCTTGAAAAAGCCCTGTTTCCCCTCGGCAAGATAATGGCCACCCAGCTTTCCGATCCGGCCTTTATCTATGGCGCCAAGGCAGCGGTTACCCAGCCCGACTGGATGGCCTACGGCTGGATTTATCTCTTTGCCTTCATGATCGGTTTTGCCACCACCATTGCCGAACCTTCACTCATTGCCGTAGCATTTAAGGCCAACGAGGTCTCCGGCGGCGTCATCAACCAGTGGGGGCTGCGTCTTACCGTGGCCTTGGGGGTTGCGGTGGGCATCACTCTGGGGGCATTCCGCATAGTCAGCGGCACACCGCTGTATCTGTACATCCTGGTCGGTTATCTGATTGTGATAGTGCAGACCATTTTTGCCCCAAAAAATATAATCCCGCTGGCTTACGACTCCGGCGGGGTGACCACCTCGACGGTAACCGTGCCTCTGGTTGCCGCTTTAGGCCTCGGCCTGTCGTCAACTGTTCCGGGGCGCAACCCGGCTCTGGACGGTTTTGGCCTTATCGCCTTTGCCAGCCTTTTCCCGATAATAACCGTTTTGGGTTACGCCCAGTATATGCACTGGTCCGCAGGCCGGATCAAAAAGAATCTTAAGGAGGAGAACAATGCGATTTAAGGTCATTCTCGCATCGGTGAAGCCCGACATAACCGACAAGGTCGTGGACACCGCCAAAGCGGCAGGCGCAACGGGTGCGACCATTATTCCGGCCCGGGGCACCGGCATCCATGAAGCAAAAACCTTTTTCGGCCTCTCCCTTGAAGCCCAGACCGACATCATCATGTTTCTGGTGGAAGAGCACATCGTCCAGGCCATCCTGAAGGCCATCATGGAAGGGGGCGAATTTCATAAACCCGGCACCGGCATCGCTTTTGTTTTGCCGGTGGAGCATGTTGTCGGTTTGGAAAGCCAGATGGCGCGGTTCAAGGAAGAGGTTCGGGAGAATTATTTTTAACAACCGAGCCTCTTACAAAAAGAGAAAAACACCCTTCGACAAGCTCAGGATGAACGGTAATCATCTTGAAATCATTATAGTTTTTTTCCGTTCATCCTGAGCCTGTCGAAGCACAATAAAGGATTTTGCAAGATCCTCAACCATATTGCCCATGTACGCAACGAACGGCAACACCCGTCAGAGAAAAATGGAGAATCGTATGAATCCGGAAAGCACAGCAATTGTCAGGGCGAGAGATGTTATGAGCAAAAACGTGGTCTCCGTCGACGGCATGGCCACGGCAAAAGAGGCTGCCGCCAAAATGCGGGGAAACCGGGTGTCCGCCATCCTGGTGGACAAACGCAACCAGGATGATGCCTGGGGCATTCTGGTGGTGCAGGATTTTATCCGGGGAGTGATCATTCCCGGCCGTTCATCTTCGGAGGTCAATGTGTACGAAATCATGACCAAGCCTGTGATAACCGTACCGGCGGACATGGATATCCGCTATGTGGCGCGCCTGCTCTACCGGGCCGGCATTCGCAGGGCTCCGGTTGAAGAGAAAGGAGAAATCATCGGCATGATTTCCCTCTCCTCCCTCATTCTGGAAAACGAGTTATTCTAGGAGCTGGTAGGCATCGAACTTGTCTGGTCTCCAGTCGGTTTCCCCGGGTTGTTTTATTAAAAGTTAAGGGGATACCCATGACACAACTTCCCATCCACGAGGTCCTGCCGCCGCTGCGAGAGCAGTTGTCGCGCCGCGAGGCAGTGGTGCTCAGCGCCCCGCCCGGCTCGGGCAAGACCACGGTGGTGCCCCTGGCCCTACTGGCCGAGCCCTGGCTGGCGGGAAAAACCATTCTGATGCTTGAACCTCGCAGACTTGCCGCCCGGCTGGCCGCCGGTTTCATGGCCCACCAACTGGACGAAGAAGTCGGCCGGACCGTGGGCTACCGGGTCCGGTTCGAGGCAAAGGTTTCCCCCACAACCCGAGTGGAAGTGGTTACCGAAGGGGTGCTTACCCGCCGGCTGCAAAACGATCCCGAGCTGACCGGGGTGGGACTGATCATCTTTGATGAATTCCATGAACGCAACCTGCAGGGCGACCTTGCCCTGACCCTCTGCCTTGATGTAATGGGCGGGCTGCGGGACGATCTCAAACTTCTGATCATGTCCGCCACTCTCGACACCGAAGGGATCAGCCGACTGCTGGATAACGCTCCGGTGGTCACAGGCTCGGGCCAAACCTATCCCGTTGCGGTGGAGTACTCCCGGGCAGCACAACCGCTTACGCCCCATCCCCGGGAAATCGCCAAGCAGATGGCCGGAGCCATCCACCAAGCCCTGACTGAACAGCCGGGCGACATCCTGGCCTTTTTGCCGGGTGGCGCGGAAATCCGACATACCCAGGCGCTGCTGAACGCAACCCTGCCCTCCGCTGAAATCGCCATCCATCCCCTCTTCGGCGACCTGAGCCTTGCAGCCCAAACCGCCGCAGTACAGCCGGACCGACAAGGACGGCGGCGCATCATCCTCGCCACCCCGATTGCCGAAACCAGCATCACCATCGAAGGCATCCATACCGTGGTGGACAGCGGCTGGAAACGAACCCCCCAGTTCGATCCCAACAGCGGCTTAAGCCGCCTCACCACCCAGCGCATCTCCCGTGCCTCGGCCACCCAGCGTACCGGCCGGGCCGGTCGCCTTGGCCCGGGGCATTGTTACCGGTTATGGAGTACCGGAGAAGACCACGGACTCAAGCCATTCGACCCGCCGGAAATCCTGGGCGCAGACCTGAGTCAGCTGGTTCTGGACCTGGCCCGCTGGGGAGTGCATGATCCTGATCGCCTGCGCTGGCTTGATCCGCCGCCGGCCGGACATTTCGGCCAGGCACAATCCGTCCTGCAAACCCTCGGAGCCTTAGATCTTCAGGGCCATATCACCCCCCTTGGCAAAAAAATAGCCGAACTTCCGACTCACCCGCGCCTTGGCCTCATGCTGCTGACCGCAGCCAAACATGGGGCAGCCGCTCTGGCCTGCGACCTCGCATCCCTGCTCTCGGAACGCGACATCATCAAGGGAAGGGAACGTTCGGCAGATATCGAAGACCGGCTCCACGCCCTGGCAGCATTCCGCTCCGATGGCCGGGCGACAGCCCAATCCCTTGGGGCGGACACCGATGGATGCCGCAGGGTAGAGCAGAGCAGCAGGCAGCTTCGCGATCATCTGCCTAAGCCTGCCCGCCACAGAGGTGCAGACACCGTAATGACCGCGGGCGAACTCCTGGCCATGGCTTTTCCGGATCGGATCGGTCAGCGCCGGGTCGAGAAACAGGGGCAATTCAAGCTGACCTCCGGACGCGGGGCGGTTCTCCCTCCAAACGATCGACTCATGGCCCATGAATATCTGGCAGTCGCCGAACTGGATGCGGGTCGGACCGAGGGAAGAATTTTTCTTGCCGCGCCTCTGGACAGAGAGTCCATGCCAACCCTGTTTTCCGATCGGCTGCAACGGGAGGAAAAGGTCTACTGGGACGAACAGAGCAATACGGTGAAAGCCCAGCAGATTGTGCGGCTGGATGAACTCATCCTGAAAACTACTCCCCTGACAAAACCTTCCCCAGAGGCGGTGCTTGCTGCCCTGCTCTCCGGTATCCGAATTCGCGGCCTTACGCTTTTGCCCTGGAGCGACAAGGCAAGAGAGCTGCAGGCGCGCTTGCAATGCATGCGCCTCTGGCAGCCGCAAGCAGAATGGCCGGATGTTTCCGATGCGCACCTGCTCGAAACTCTTGAGCAATGGCTGACTCCGCATCTCACCGGGATGCGCAGCGGAGAACATCTCAAGAAACTTGACCTGGCCGCCATCCTTGCCGGAATGCTCGACTGGCAGCACCGGAGCCGGCTGGACCGGGAGGCTCCCACCCATCTCGCCGTACCAAGCGGCTCGCAGGTCAAGCTGTGCTACACTCCGGGCGAGCCGCCGGTACTTGCCGTGCGCCTCCAGGAGATGTTCGGCCTGGCCGACACCCAAAGAATCTGCAACAACACGGTCCCGGTACTGCTCCACCTGCTTTCCCCGGCCCGGCGGCCCATGCAGATCACCCAGGATTTGCGGGGTTTCTGGGAGGGCACCTACCATGAGGTAAAAAAAGAGCTCCGGGGCCGCTATCCCAAACACCACTGGCCGGACGACCCCTGGCA
>JAHJTI010000182.1 GCA_018829945.1 Pseudomonadota bacterium
CATCGGCGACGGAAGCGCGGTGATCACCGGGCTGCTGATCGCCTTTGTCATCCCTCCCGGAGTATCGCCGCTGTTGCCGGTGCTGGGCGCGGTTATGGCCATTGCCATCGGCAAGCATCTGCTGGGAGGGATCGGCTACAATATCTTTAACCCGGCGCTTCTGGGTCGGGCCTTTCTGGTGGCAACCTTTCCGGTGGCCATGACTTCTGCCTGGCTGCCGCCGCTTTCCGATCTGGCGATTTTTTCCTATCTGGGCACCCCCATCGACGCCATTGCCACCGCCACCCCGCTGGCGGTGCTCAAGACCCAAGGACTTGCCGCCTTTACCGAGCAGTTCGGTGCTGCTGCCAATCTCTATACCAATTTCTTTCTTGGTTGGCGGCCGGGCTCCATCGGTGAGACCTCCGGCCTGCTCATTGTGCTGGGCGGCCTGTATCTTTTGTATCGCGGGTATATCACCTGGCATATTCCGGTTTCCGTGCTGGGAACCATTGCTCTGCTTACCTGGTGCTTTGGCGGGGAAACCTTGTTCAGCGGTGATCCGCTGCTGGCCATTCTTTCCGGCGGGGCACTGCTGGGGGCCTTTTTCATGGCCACCGATTACGTCAGCAGTCCTACCAACAAGACCTCTCAGCTCATCTTCGGTCTGGGCATCGGGGCGCTCACCGTGCTGATCCGCCTCAAGGGCGGGTATCTGGAAGGTGTCTGCTACGCCATCCTGCTCATGAACCCGGTGAGCCCGGTTCTGGACGGATTCTTCAAGCCCAAGCGCTTCGCGCCTCTTCAGGGGGCACCGAAATGAAAGATATCCTCACCATCATTTTTCGGCTTACCGTTGCCTGTCTGCTGGCCGGTCTGGTCATGGGCGCCGCCTTTATCGTTACGGACAAAGCGAAAAAGCACAACCTGCATGTCAACGAACAGAAGGTGATGTTCAGCCTCCTGGGATATTCGGCGAAAAATCCCGCCCCGGAAACCGTGGCCTTGCATGAGGTCTACCGTTATATCGTCAGTCAGGGCGATGGGCTGAGCATGGGCTATCTCCTGCCCCTGCAGGATGGCTCCTTCTCTTTTGTGACTCTTGATTTGAACGGCGTTTTCGTGGCCCAGAACCCCGTAAATATCCCGGCGGAGAAGGTTGGCGAGGAAGGCGAGCGCAGTCAGGCGATTGCAGCCTCCATCGGCACCGGCAAAACCATCCGTTATGCCGACCAGACCATCGTGGTCACCAATGACGGCAAGAGGACGGCCTATCTTCTCCCCGGCAAATTTCCCGGCTTCAAGACCTTCATCGGTACGATCCTTGCCGTGGACCAGGATTTCTCCATCCTCGGCCTGGAGATCATGGAGCACGAGGAAGATCCCGGTCTTGGGGGCGAAATCGTCCAGGAATATTTCAAGAATCAGTTCAAAGGCAAGCCGCTTGAAACCATCAAGAAGCTGGAAGTCATGAAAACGCCCCTGCCAGAGGAGTATCTCATGGTTCTGGAGGCGGAAAAGCGTGAACGGATGGATGCGGAAGACGTGGCGCGCATCCAGGAGCAATATAGAGACAGCGATATCTATGCGCTTACCGGCGCGACCATCTCAAGCAGTGCGGTGACCAACGGAGTCAAGGCGATGGTGAAGAAATTCGCCTACCGGCTGGAAATTCTTGACCGGGTTCTTGCAGAGCAGCATATCGCGGTCCCTTTTTAGCAGACGGAGAATGTGACAGTGGCGACTGACAAAACAAGCTTTCAACTGGTGGTCAACGGGATACTGAACGAGAACCCCATTTTTAGGCTGGTGCTTTCCATGTGCCCGGCGGTGGGCATCAGCACCACGGTGATGAACGGCTTCATGCTGGGAATTGCGGTTCTCTTTGTTCAGGTGTTTTCAAGCTGCACCATTGCCCTGTTCAAAAACGTCATCCATCCCCGGATTCGGATTCCAACCTACACGCTTACCATCGCAACCTGGGTAACGGTGATCGATATGGTGCTGGCGGCCTACCTGCCCGAGGCGTATGCCAAGATGGGTATTTTCGTCAAGCTCATCGTGGCCTTTGCCATTATCACCATGCGTCTTGAAATGTTCGCCTGCAAGGAAAGCGTCAGCGCTTCTTTCTGGGACGGCATCGGCATGGGGTTGGGCTTCATGTTCGGAATGATGGCCCTCGGCTTTGTCCGGGAGCTGCTGGGGCTGGGCACCATTCTCGGCTATGACGTCCTGGGCTTCAAGCCGCTGCTCTTTTTTGTGCTGCCCTTTGCCGGGTTTTTCTGCGTCGGCCTGATGATGGCCTTTTTCAACTATATCGAGATTGTCTACAAGCGAGCCAAGCGGGCCTGAACCATGAATATGCACACGATCAGACGGATACTGCTTTTCTTTGCAATTGTGCTTGCTTTGCCGGTTTCGGCGCAGGCGGAGGGACTCATTGCCGACCAGAGCTTCGGCAAGGCGGATAACGAAATCGTCGTAACCTTTACTGCGGCCGCAGACCGCGCCGTGGTTGAAGATCCGGCAAACTATCTGGTCTACGAAGAGCAGGACCCGGACATCAAGCTGGAACTGACGGGTGTTGTCTTGTCCGATGATCGGAAAACCGCCACGCTGACCTTTGCCGAGCCCCTGAACGTCAGGGTGCCCCATGTGGTCACCATCGACCGCCTTGTCGAAAGCGGGGCAGCGGCCACCTTCAAGGTTGCCCAGCCCTATCTCGGCTATCTGCTTTCCATTCTGATCAGCGCCCTTTTGATCAACAACTTTGTCTTCACCAAGTATCTGGGGCTCTGCGTGTTCTTCGGGACTTCCAAGCGTAAGGATACGGCCAAGGGCATGGGACTTACCTTCACCATGGTTATCGTGGTGAGCGCCATCATGAGCTGGTTTTTTTATCAGTTCATCCTCAAGCCGTTTGATTTGAACTTCCTGCAGATCGTGATCTTTATCGGTCTGGTTTCCCTTACGGTGCAGGCGGTGGACACGGTGCTGCGCAAGGTGAATCCGGCGCTGTTCAACGCCTTTGGCGTGTATCTGGTGCTGGTCATCGCCAACTGCGTGATCATCGCGGTGCCGCTGATCCTTGCGGACAACGAATATAATTTTTTTGAATCCTTCATGCTTTCCCTGGGAGCGGGCGGCGGTTTTCTGCTTGCCCTTTACCTGATGAGTTCGGTGCGGGAACGGATGGATCTCGCCAATATCCCGCCGACTTTTAAGGGCGTGCCCATTGCCTTTATTGTTGCCGGACAGTTTGCCCTGGCGTTTTTGGGATTCTCCGGGTTGAGTCTTTTTTAGAAGCCGTTAGGGAAAGAACCTCGGTTTACAGAAGCTTTTGCAAAAGTGCCCAAAAGTTCCCTCCCCCCTGGCGGGGGAGGGTTAGGGAGAGGGGGGAATAGCTATGAACCCGGCAGGTTGCAGCTTCACCCTCCCCCCCGGGCCCCTCCCGTCGAGGGAGGGGGAGTCAATTTGGAAGAGTTTTTCCCGAGGCGTTACTGTAACGGCGCAGGTTAGCGACAGAGCGGGACTCCGACTCTTTACGTTAGATTTTTTGGTTGTTCCTTGTATCCGGAATAGGTGTGGAAATGGATCCAGCTTTAGTTAAACTTGCCTTGGGCGGCATCGCTCTTCTTGGGTGTATCGGCCTTTTTTTCGGCATCGGCCTTGCCTTGGCGGCGCACAGGTTCGCCGTTGAGGCAAATCCCCTGATCGAAGAGGTGTTGGAGTCTCTGGCCGGCGCCCAGTGCGGCGGTTGCGGGTATCCCGGCTGCGAGGGCTACGCCATCGCGGTGGTCACCAACCCCGAAGTGCCGCCCAATCTGTGTTATCCCGGCAAGGAAAAGGTGGCCGAGCGGGTGGCCCAGCTCACCGGCAAGAAGATGACCGCGGTTGAGGATATGATCGCTCTGGTCCGCTGCTCCCGTACGGAAGGGCGGGTCAGTCACAAGCACGAATACATCGGGTTTGCTTCCTGCACCGCAGCCAATCTCGGCTTCGGCGGGCCGTCGGCCTGCAACTATTCCTGCATAGGCCTTGGGGAATGCGCCGCAAGCTGCCCCTTTGACGCCATTGCCATGGTGGACGGCTTTCCGGTGGTGGATCCGGATAAGTGCGTGGCCTGCGGCACCTGCGTTCGGGCTTGCCCCAAAAGGATCATCGAACTCATGAGCCTCAAGGCCAGGGTGTATGTGCCGTGCAGCACCAAAGATCTTGGCAAGAATGTCCGCAAGGTGTGCGAGGTGGGCTGTATCTCCTGCCAGATGTGCGTGAAGAAATGTCCGGCCGAAGCCATTGCCTATGAAGAGGGCCTGATCAAGATCGACCACCCGAAATGCATTGCCTATGGCCCGGAGTGCCAGGAAATATGCGTGGAGAAATGTCCCCGCAATATCATGCGGAAATACGCGGGAAGAGCAGCCATTGCCCGGCAGGCGGAAGGGTTGAAGATGGCCTCCTGAGGCAGTGAAAAATGAAGAGAAAAAAGTTTACAATGAAAGGTACGAGGGGAGAAGCCCCAATCCTTTTTTATCGCGTCGTGAGGAAAAAATGAAAACGAAATCACCCAAGTGTAATCAGCAGAGAAGATCCTTTTTGAAGCTTTCCGGTATTCTCGGCCTTGGCGCAGCTTCTGCGGCCATGTTGCCCACGCCCCACGCGGAAGCGGTTCTTTTTGGGCCCAGGGAATACAAGGTTTCTTCGACCAGGCTGTCCATGGGATCGTTTTTGTCCATTACCGCCATCCATTCTTCGCGGGATGAGGCGGAAAATGCGATTGGTCTTGCCTGGGAGGAGATTGACCGGCTCGGCAGCCTGTTGAGCCGTCATGATTCCTCCACTCCGGTTTCTCATCTCAACAGCACCGGCGCTCTGCGCAAGGCTCCGACGGAGGTGCTCGAGGTCGTTGCCCGCTCCCTGTATCTCAACAAGCAGACCAACGGAGCCTTTGATATTACCGTCAAGCCCCTGGTCGATCTTGTCAAGGAGCGGTTTGCCGCCGGCATGACACCTACCGAATCCGACATCAGCGCACTTTTGCCCCGGGTGGGTTCCGAGCAGATTCGCTTCACTGCTGGTGATATCTCTTTTGCCCGGCAGGGCATGGGCATCACTCTGGACGGCATTGCTCCCGGATATATTGTCGACCGGGTTTCCGCGCTTCTTACCGCCAAAGGGATCACCAATCATCTGATCAATTGCAGCGGCGATATCCGCACCAGCGGCACGGCGGCCAAAGGCAAGCCCTGGACCGTGGCCATTCAGGACCCTGCCAAGCAGAAAGCCTACCCTGAGGTGCTGACCATGGGCGCAGGTGCCATTTCCACCTCGGGCAGCTACGAGATTTTTTACGACCGTGAAAAAATGTTCCACCATATCGTCACCCCCAAGACCGGCCATTCGCCGAGGCTCATGACCAGCGTGACGGTGAAGGGGGTTTCGGCGATGGATGTCGATGCTCTAGCCACCGGCATCATGGTTATGTCTCCGGCGGAAGGCATTCGCTTTGCCGAGACTCAGCCGGGGTGCGCATGTTTTATTGTCGCTCAGGATGGGAGCTTCAAGAAATCAGCGAGTTGGAGCAAGATTGGCTGATTGTTTCGGGTGACAGGGTGGATGTGAAAAAAGGGGCCTGTCGGCCTCTTTTTTTGTTATTGGCTCACCTGAGGCTCTTGCACAGGCAGTATTGTGCTTCGACAGGGCTCTCCTGAGCGTGTCGAAGGGCTCAGCATGAACGGAATAAACTATAATGATTTAATCGTGGTTGCCGTTCTCCCTGAGCCTGTCGAAGGGTGTCTTTCTGTGTTTTCGAGACTCACAGAATAGAGTTTTAAAAGAGTTCTTCCCGGGAGCAAAGGGTATGTCCGAGATAAAAAATCCCCTGGAAATATATGCGGCGCTGGTAAAGACGAACTGCGGTGAGTGCGGGGTGCCTTCGTGCATGGCTTTTGCCGCGGCGGTGCTTCAGGGGCAAAAGAAGATAGCCGCTTGTCCCTATCTCGACTCTGCGGTTGTGGCGCAGTTGAGCCAACGGATTGTTCAGCGCCGATCCCTGGAGGACGATCATCAGCAGGCTATCGAGCAGTTGCAGCAACAAGTGGCTGCGCTTGATTTCGCTGAAGTTGCGCCGCGTCTTGGAGCGCGGCTGGTGGACGGGAATCTGGGGATCAACTGTCTGGGCAAGGATTTTTTTATCACTCCGTCCGGAGAAATGGTTTCG
>JAHJTI010000183.1 GCA_018829945.1 Pseudomonadota bacterium
CCTTCGGTGGTCAGGGGCTTGAAAACCACGCCCTGTTTGACCGAGGCTACGATTTCGTAGTCTGTTCCTGCGCCGACCCGCAGATTTGCGGTCTCGACCTTGACAATGAGAGTCTTTTGCTTTGAAAGCAGAGAGGAGGCAATCCAGCCCTTGTCTCCTTCAAAATCGACGATCTGGGACCAGTTGCCCTGAGTGGAGGTAACCTGCAGCGGGAACCCCTTGAATACCGTCCAGAGGATTTCTTTTGTCGTGTCCGGGCCGGATCGGATATTGACCCCGTCTTTCGCGACACTGACATATTCATCCGCGATGGCTGTGGAGGCAAACAGGAACAGGGCAACGCTGATAAGTAATGAAAATAAAGAGAGCCGGGATCGTGTACTTGTCATGATCGATAAACTCCTGAAAAAAACTTGGGGAAAATAGTATGGCCAGCAGAACGCACGAAAATGCTGAACAGGTCAGAAATTTGCACCGCAACCAAGGTAGCATTTTCACTCCCTCAAGTCAACCGTCTCCGAGGTCTTTTGGCTGTCCGGCCGGCAAGCAGGCAGCCGAAAAAACGGTGTTTTTGTTTACGGAGTATCTCTGCCGATGATGATCGGGCCATACCAGGCGGTCGCGCTCTCGCCGGTGTTGTCGGTGTCGGTCATGATGGCAATGGCGCCCACCTTGGGAGGTTCGGTATTGAAATATTTTTTGAAGTCCTTATAGATGTTGCGCTCCACGCTCTGCCATTGCCCTGCCCTGCCATTGCCGCTTTCCGCCGCGATCATCATGGCGTTGGCAGTAAAGGCGTTGGGCAGGACTTCCCCTTTTGGCAGCTTGTTGGCCCAGATGTAGTTGAGTGCCTTGGTGTTCCAGAATAGAAACGAGGGGAACACCACATAGATTCTGGCCGCGTAATCGTCTCCCGCCTTGGTGCGTTCATCCCCTGTGACGAGGGTGCGCTCGATCTTCCAGTTCCAGCGGAGGATTGGCTGGTCCCGGGGCTCATAGGCAATTTTATAGACAAGACCGGAGGCTGCCGCACTGCTTGTCGCCTTAATGTAGAATTGCTTGTCGTCGTGTTCTGCCGTATACTGAGTATGTCCTGCAAAGGATTTCGTTTCCCAGCCCGCTGCCAGGCCGTTTTTGTAATCATCGAGAACCTGCTCGCGCGGGCTGGAACCTGCAGCAGAGAGGGTGAAGCCAAGAAAGGCCGTTGTGATCAGCACTCTGCTGAGGTGTCGGGGCATGATAAAAGGTCCTGTTTTTCTGGGGGTTGATCCATCCGGTTGGGCGAGATCCCGGGAAACAAATACGGTATTGCGGCAGTATAATCGGAAAATATGTGTTTCGCCACTTGCCGTACAGGAAGAAGTGAAGACAAGAGCTACCGCTTTGAGCAAGGGGAAATGTCATGGATACTCTTCCGGATAAGGCTCAGGTTCGCGGGCCTTTGCCAATGGACATGTTCATGCAGAAGGTCGTGCAGGGTATAGAAGACTATGCCGGGGAGACAATGGCCGGGATTCCGGCGGAGGTTATCGCAGGTCTTGCCGACCGGGTTGTCCGGGAGGTCCGGGAATTCAGCGAAGGCCAGAGCAATCATCTCTCTCAACTTGTAAAAATCGGCCTGGGGCTTTCTTCGGAAAAGAACATTGACCGGCTCCTTGAAAGAATCGTCCTGGAAGCCCGGAATTTCACGAATGCCGATGGCGGAACCTTGTACATCAAGGAGAGCGAGCGGGAGGTTCTCGATTTTGCCATTGTCCAGAATGACTCACTCGGGGTATTCATGGGAGGGAGCGGGGAAGCCATATCCTGGCCTCCCGTGCCGCTGCGGCTTGAGGATAACCAGGAGAACCACAGCAACGTTTCAGCCCATTGCGCTCTCACCGGTGAGCCGGTCAATATTTCCGACGTGTATGACGCCGAAGGCTATGATTTCCAGGGAACCCGTGATTTTGACGCCTTGACCGGGTATCGCTCTCGCTCGATGCTGGTGATTCCCCTCCGGGACCATGTGGATGAGGTTATCGGGGTGTTGCAACTGCTCAATGCCAGGGATCGGGAAACCGATGCAGTCGTGCCCTTTCCCGAACATGAGGTGGGAATGGTCATGAGCCTGGCTTCGCAGGCAGCCATTGCTCTTACCAAGATGCGACTGGCCAGGGAACTTGAAAATCTGCTGGATGCGTTTGTACGGACAATCGGCGATGCCATTGACGAGAAGTCTCCGTATACGGCAGGGCACGTCTTCCGGGTCGCCAATCTTACCGAGGAAATTGCTCTGGAAGTAAACAGCGCTACCTCCGGCAAGTTCGGTACGGTCAGCTTCAGCAGTGAAGAGCTTGCCGAGATTCGGATGGCGGCCTGGCTCCATGACGTGGGAAAGATCACCACGCCTGAGCATCTTATGGACAAGGCGACCAAGCTGCAGACCATTTTTGATCGGATCGAGCTGATTCGGCATCGGGTGGAAATCTCCAGATTGACCGAGAAACTCACCGACTTGGAAAAAGAACCCTGCCCGAGGCAGGAAGTGTCTCACTCTCCCCACCGTTCTGTTGAAAAAACGGATGAATGGCAGGAAATCATCAATTTTCTCGACACGATCAATCTGGGCGGCGAGGGGTTGTCTGCCGAGAGCATTGCGAAGGTGCGGCGAATTGCGGGAATGACCTATGTAGTGGGCGGGGTGGAGCTGCCTCTGCTCGCGCCCGATGAGGTTGAGAATCTGTGTGTGGTAAAAGGCACCCTTACCACTGCGGAACGTAAGGTAATGAACCATCATGTGGAAATGAGCATCCGAATGCTGGAGGGGTTGCCTTTTCCTAAAAAACTCCGGAATGTTCCGGCCTATGCGGGCATGCACCATGAAAAGCTGAACGGTTCCGGCTATCCCCGTGGGCTTGAAAACGGCGCTATTCCGCTGCCCGCACGGATGCTGGCCCTGGCCGATGTGCTGGAGGCGTTGACAGCTACGGATCGTCCCTACAAGCCCGGGAAAACGCTTTCCGAAGTTATGAGCATTTTGGAGAGGTTGGTTGATCGGGGCGATCTGGATGGAAATCTCTGTGATCTGGCTGTTGATTCCGGGTTGATCGCCCGCTTTGCCATGGATTTGCCGGGAGACCAGCAGGACGATTTTGTCTGGCGCGGCAGGCGCTATAGCATCTCGGAAACAAGATAGATTAAAAACTCCCGATTTCCCTTGGGCCCAAGGATCGGGGATGGGCTGACTCCAACGGGGAAGAGGCCAAGCGCACCTGCAAAGTCCCTGATTTCAGCAATAACTTTTTCGTGGAGATTGCTGTCGCGGACCACGCCGCCCGAGCCGATCCGGCCTTTATCGACCTCGAACTGCGGTTTGATCAGGGCCAGTACCCGGATGGTTTTTGGGAAAAAGGGGAGCAGCGGCGGCAGAAGGGTTTTGAGGGAGATAAACGAAGCATCGATCACCGCAAGGTCGAGGGGCTCTTCAATATCACCGACGTGCAGGTTTCTGGCGTTGGTCCTTTCCATGACCACCACCCGTGGATCCTGGCGCAGTTTCCAGGCCAGTTGCCCATACCCGACATCAATCGCATATACCTTGGCAGCCCCGTGCTGCAAAAGACAATCGGTGAACCC
>JAHJTI010000022.1 GCA_018829945.1 Pseudomonadota bacterium
CCGATGATGGTGATCGGGTTGCGCACCTCATGGGCGATACGCAGGGCCATTCCCGTTTTGGTTCGTTCCGCGATGACCGCCTCGATGTCCTTGTTCAAACGGAAGAGTTCCTGACTGTTTTTTTCGATTTTCTCGCGGTCCCGGACCATCCGCTCCATAATGGTTTCGACCCGGTTGAAAAAGAGGGTCACGGAGGCGATGACAATGAAGGCCATGCTGTTGATCGACCCGCTGTACGGCGCGAGTATCAGCCAGAAATCACCTTTGCCGAACAAGGTAAGGAGATGTTTGATGATGTGACCGCTGGAACGCGACAGAGCCAGGGCAAAGATTGCCCCGCAGAACCAGAGGAGGAAGATGGCCAGGGGGCTTTCCCGGTCGGCGCGGGCGAGGGCATAGGCATGGTTGAGGCACAGTCCGGAGAGGATTATGAGGGCGATGGCCCCGCCGAAATCAAGGAGCCAGACCGGGAGCATGGAAATGGCGATCATGGCTGGCTCTGCCTTGGTGAAGATGAGGTTGTTTGTCCCTCACGGAGCAATTTGAGGCCCCGATAAAAGAGAAACATGGCCGGTACGGCAAGGAGGTGATCGAACTTAAGAATATAGAACAGGGCTTCTTGCCAGCCGGCGAGGTCGAGGTGCGGAATGTTTGTGCCGGGGGGCAGGAAAATGGCATCTTCGCTTAAGCCCAGATCAAGAAAGTGGCCCACCATGGTGGCACCGCTCCACAGGATAAGCAGCCAGGTCCCACCGATGATGTGTCGCCACCCCTTGAGGGAAGCGAGACGTGTCTGGCGGGCTTTTACGGCAAAAAAGAAAAGAGAGACGATCAGGAAAAAATGGGCGAGTTGGTGGATGTAGAGCCCTGAGTACGCATGGGGCTGAAAGGCCAGGGCCTTATTCGGCAGTAGGCAACCCAACAGCAATAATACAATGAAAAATAACGGCGCCAAGAAAAACCTCGGATGCTGGTGATGTCGGGAAACTGGGCCAAATACAATAATAAGATCGTTTGTCCTGCGCACCATAACATGATGGCCGGTCAGAAGGCAGGAGAAAAAAACGAGAGGGAAAAAAATGACCGGAACAAGTTGTCGCAGTAACGAAAATCAGGAACGCTCGTTCAGCGAGGCGGGTTTTCTTGAAAGACCCAGTTCCTGGGAAACCTGAGTGGCAACTTCTTCTATGGATTTGCCCGCTGTGGAAACAATGGGGATCTGGTGGTTGTGGAAGATGGTTTCGGCGGTCTGGATCTCTTCGCTGCAGGTGGAGCGTTTGGCATAATTGCTGTCCGCATAGCGTTTTTCCCGGACATTGTGGAGCACTTCCGGAGTTGTCGTCAATCCGATAACGCGTTTTCTGTTCTTAAGTATCCCTTCGGGCAGGGTGTATTCCCTGAGATATTCGGCAGTGAGGGGAAAATTGGCTGATTTCAACCCCATCTGTGTTGCCAGGTAAACGCAGACCGGGGTTTTTCCGGAACGGGAAACCCCCAGCAGAATGACCTCTGCCTCATCGAGTTCATGGGTATTGACGCCGTCATCATGTTCCAGGCAGTAGTGAATCGCCTCGACTCGTTTGGCCATGGTCAGGTTGTCGATATGCCGGGAAAAACCGGGAACGCCAAGGGCCTTTGCCTCGAGGCATCCTTCCAGGCGGGTCATGAATATCTCAAAGGCATCAAAAAGCTCGACTTCAGGGGAGTCGAAAACCGCGAGAATCTCTTTAGTCATAATGGTGCTGAAAATAAGGGGTCTGCGGCCGGCGGATTTTTTCAGAATATAGCCGAGAATTTTTTTCGCTTCTTCCCTGTTCAGGACAAAGGGGAACTTTTCTTCGTGAAAATTGATTTCCGGAAACTGGCAGATCAGAGCCTGGCCGAGGTTTGTCGCCAAGATTCCTGTGCTGTCCGAGATGTAATACACGTCTTTTGATGACCACATGCTGCGCTGCTCCTTGTTGCCGTAAGGTGAAGGGGGTCTTTCCGCCTGTGCTCAGGAAGAAGGCCACCTAATATAATTAACAAAAACTCGTAACGATTGCTCGCGGTTCTTTCACCCCGACCTTCCGCCCAAAAACAGAATGAATTCTTCAAATCGTTTCTGCTCGAAGTGGCCGACCATCTCTTCCTTCATCAGAGTCAGGGCGTTGAGGGGACGGCGCGCTCCGGCGTATGGGCGGTTGGTTGTCAGAGCATCGTATACGTCGGCGATGGTGGCGATTTTGGCATTGTCGGAAATCTGGTCCCGCGTTAATCCGTGCGGGTAGCCCTGACCGTTGATTTTCTCATGATGGTGAATAATCACATCAAGGGTGACCTCGGAAGTGTGCTTTTCCATGAGCCAGTGGCCTTGTCCGGGATGTTTTTTTATGATCTCGAACTCCTCGAAGTCGAGTTTCCCGGGTTTTTTCAGGATGCTGTCCACTATCTGGCTTTTTCCCACATCGTGCAGAATGCAGCCAAGGGCGAAATCATGGAGTTCCGTTTCATCGCCTTTGGATATCGTCACCCAGAGGCCGATGCCGAAAACCGCGACATTGACGCAGTGGGAAAAGGTATAGTAATCGTGGGATCCGAGGCGAAGAAGATGGCGTATGGCCTGTCTGTCCGCAAGGGAAAGATCGATAATGTTGCCGGTTACCGTTTTGGCTCGGGAGATATTTCTGAGGCTTCGGGGATCATCAAATATGTCCCTGATGATATTTTTAGCACAGTCATGCACAACCGAGGTTTTTCGTTCAAGCGGAATGGATCGATTTTTGATGATGGAGTCTAAGGAATCTTCCATGAAATTTTCAAATTTTTTGGCGGACTCCCGGGTGATGAAAAGCGGTCCGTGGTTTTTTTTGGCCAGGGTCTCCTTGACGTCGGAGACATTGGTGTTTGCGGCGATCAGCAGGAGCGGCATGTTGCTGTTTGGGGGCTTGGTATAGATATTGAAATCGATAATCCGCTCTTCCGCCAGGAGATAGTCGGTGACAATCCGGATAAACTTTCTTGATTCGGGAATCATGCGTTTGCCTGGTTCTTCGGGGTGATAATGGCTGTGCGGTGACGCCGGGAGGGCGGCCGTCCAGGGTAGATTATTTGTTAGGTGTCTGCTGTCCGGTGTTCTGATCAAGATAGGTTGAAAGCTGTGAAAAATCGCAGCCATAGGCGTCAACCGCATCTTGTTTCCCCTTTACCTGAAACGAGTATTTTTTGAAAAATGTTTCAGGCTCAATGAGGTGTACCGCGGCGTCACATCCCATCACGATATCGAGATTCTCCTGCCTACTTGTCATGTTTTCCAGGCGAAAGGCCACGTTGACCACATCGCCTACCACGGTATAGTTGCTCTGGCCGTCCTGGGCAAGGTTCCCCAGCATGGCTTCGCCGGTATTAAGGGCTGCTCCGATCTGTAAAGGCCAGGGGATATCCGGTATTTTTTTACTGAGACTGTTGGTTAAGTTGTTGATGGCAATGGCGGTTTTCAGGGCCTGATGGATGTTGTCCTTAAGATTTGGCCCGGCCCACAGGGCCATGACCGCATCGCCGATGAACTTATCAACAATCCCTTCATGTTTGTGCACCAGCTTGCTGACCTTGCCGGTCCAGTGCTGAAGAAGCTGGGATATCCACTGAGCCCCCATGGTTTCGGACAGCCTGGTGAAGTCATGGATGTCGCAGATCAGGATGGTAATGATCTGTTTCTTGACAAAGGCAACGGTCATCTCATCAAGATCAGGACCGACTGGTGCCGGTGTCCGGGTTGAGGGTGTTTCCTGATGGAACAAAAGACGGGTGCTGCCGATGCCGATGCAGTCGCCGTTTTGCAGGGTGATGGGCGTATGGATTTTTCGGCCATTGATAAAGGTGCCGTTGGAACTTCCCAGGTCGATCAGGTTGAATCGACCATTTTCTTCCCGCTGGATCATGGCGTGTTTGCGGGATACCCATGAGTAGGGAAGGGTGATATCGATGTTTGCAACTCGGCCCAGGGTATAGGTGGCGTTGTTATCGAGCAGCCAGCGATGGCCGTCTGGTTCCTGGGTGTCCAGAAGGGTAAGGGTTGCTGAAGTTTCCGGTGGCGCGGTCATGGTTATTGGGTAGCCTTCCTGTTATCTTTGGCTCTGGATCAGACGAATGATTTCTTCGGGCTCTGCAAAACGACCGGCTTTCTGCTTTGAAAAAATCAGTCGTCCATCGGCCATGATTTCGTATATCCCGTTTGAACCGGGAATCAACTCAATTTCGGCCCCGAATTGTTGCTTCAGCTCGACTTCCAGCCTGGAAGCCCGTGGTAGATAATTTCATTGCGAGCAGTAGGTGATGGTGATTTTCATGGTGAGTATCCATTGTATATTTGCTCAAAAGATTGAAAAGTCAGCATGAGCCGATGTTTCTTTATACCATAACGATACGGTATTGTATCAGGATGGATTGTCTGACATATTTATTGTGATTGCAAGCAGAGAACTGCCCTGCCGGATATTTTTAAAAGGGTGACTGCGACGGTTTGCCGCGGGTAAGGGTTTGTTAAGTACGGCTGCGATTCAGCCGGTTCAGGATACCTTGTGCGGCATGGTAACCTGTTGAAAAGGCGCCCTGCAGCAGATATCCTCCGGTGGGCGCTTCCCAATCGAGCATTTCACCGGCGACGAAAACCCCGGGCAGCTTATGGAGCATAAGATCCTCGTCTACTTCCTGAAAAGCAATCCCTCCGGCGGAGGAAATTGCTTCGGCAAGAGGCCGGGTGCTGTTGATGGGGATTGAGAGGCTTTTGATGCGTGAGGCGAGTATTGGAGGGTTTGTCAGGTCTTCCGGTGGGCAGAATTCCCGGAGCAGCGAATAGGCTGTACCACCGAGGCGTAGAGCTTTTCGCAGAAAATTTGCCAAACTTTCCTTGGTGCGCCTCTGTTCAAGTTTTTCTTGAATGCATTTGAGCGAAAGATCGCGCTTGAGGTCGAGAATGAGGGGGACCGGCTTGTTTTTCTCAAGCCGATCGCGGATGATTGCACTCAAGGTGTAGACCGGGCTGCCCTCCAGACCATGATCGGTAACCGTCACATCGCCGGTGGCCTGATGGTCGCCGCAGCGAAGCAGGAGATTCTTGAGGGGCTTGCCGCTGAATCGGCTTTTGAAGTGCTCGGACCATGCCACCTCAACCCCGCAGTTTGCCGGGCGAAAAGGTGTTATCCGGACATCTTTGGCTGCGAGAATCTCGGTCCAGCTTCCATCGGATCCGGTTTGGGGCCAGCTCGCCCCGCCGAGAGCGAGGAGCACGGAGTCGGCAGGGACTTCGCGGCGTTCTCCTCCTTCGGCGAGAAAGAGAGGGTTGGCTGTTTGGGTAAACCCCTGCCAGCGGTAACGAAAGTGAAAAGCGACCCCGCGTCTGCTCAAGGTTTCAAGCCATATTTTTAAAATATCCGAGGCAGTGGCATCTTTAGGAAAGACCCGGCCGCTGGTGCCGACAAAAGTTTCCACACCGAGATCGCTTAGCCAGGAGCGCAGATCGTCAGGTGAAAAAACACCGAGAAGTTTTTTGAAGAATTGAGCGTGGTTCCCGTAACGGGCAGCAAAAATATCCTTGTCTTCCGAATGGGTGAGATTCAATCCGCCGCGGCCGGCAACCAGAAATTTGCGTCCGGCAGAACCTTTGGAGTCATAGACATCCACCGGAAGTCCTGCTTCGCTCAAAACTGTAGCCGCCATAAGTCCTGCCGGTCCGCAGCCGATCACCACTACCTTGGGTGCATCTTTCATGGCGACCTTACTTTCTCTTTTTGCGTGGGGAATATTTTTTTGCGGGAAGAGGTTTTTGTTTTTCTGCCGGGATGTCTTCATCGACAGGGATTTCGAAGCCAAATCCGGCGCAGTCAGGGCATTCTTCGCACGATAAATGGAATCTGCTCACCCCGGCGAAAAAATGTATCTGGCCGGAGCCGCCACAGGAATCACACGGTTTCTTCATGGGACACCTGGTGGTGGAAGCCGAATCTCGGCGGTATTGAGGGGGATTGTACAGGCGCTGTCATAGGGGTTATTTCTTTTTTGGCGAGCCGGAACCTTTTTTATGCTCAATTTCCTTGATCCGCTCAATGAGCGTTTCGCTTAAGGCTATGCGCCCTTCAAGCACGCACCCCGGTCTGCCGGGGATGCATTCCTGTTTGAGCATCAGGCATTTGTCGTCATTGTAGTCGTAGTTTTTGCAGGAAAAGCTCATCGGAGTGAACCTGGTGTGATGGGGTGTAATCCATGGCGCTGTCGGGCAAGTTTTACGCCGGCATACCGAGAAATTTCAGCGTTTTTGGATGCCGTGTTTTTTCATTTTGTACTGGAGCAGGCTTTTGGTGATTCCCAAGGCGTCGGCCGCTTTCGTCTGGACATATTCGGACTTGTCCAGAGCGGAGAGAACCATTTTCTTTTCAATACCGTCAAGCACATCGGGTAAGGGGGTGTTGGCCGGGATCGCCTGCTCCATGTCGAAACCATTCAGCCACTGTAAGGGCTTGTGTTCGGTCATGGTCTCGGGCTGCACATCTTCGGGACGGATCAGGTTTCTGCTGCAGAGAATAGCGGCCCGCTCGATGGTATTTTCCAGTTCCCGGATGTTTCCCTCCCAGGGCAGGGTCATCAGGAATCTAACGCTTTCGGTGGAAATTTCCAGTTTGGGCTTGTTGAGCTGCTTTGCATATTTACTGACGAAGTGAGCGACCAGCATGGGAATATCATCGGTGCGTTCCCGCAAGGGGGGAAGATGGATATGGAGCACATTGAGCCGGTAATAAAGATCTTCCCGAAATTGCCCTTTGTCCACCTCATCCTTGAGATCGCGGTTGGTGGCGGCGATGATCCGGACATCAACACGCAGGGTCTGGCTGCCTCCGACTCGTTCAAAACAGCGCTCCTGCAAAACGCGCAGCAGTTTGGACTGTAGCGGCATGGCCATTTCGCCGACTTCGTCGAGGAAAATACTACCGGTGTCGGCCAGTTCGAACCTTCCTTTGCGCAGGGCAATGGCTCCGGTAAAGGCGCCTTTTTCATGGCCGAAGAGTTCGCTTTCCAGCAGATTTTCCGGAAGTCCCGCACAATTGAGGGAAATGAACGGGGCTTTTTCGCGGGGACTGTTGCAATGGATGGCCCTGGCCACCAGTTCTTTGCCTGTGCCTGATTCGCCGGTGATCAGCACCGAGGTGGAAGTCGGGGCCACTTTTTCGATGAGGGCGAAGATGGCCTGCATTTTCTGGTTTTTGCCGACCATGCTGGCGAAAGAGGTGCGGGTGCGCATTTCCTCTCTGAGCCGCATGTTTTCGCGGAGCACGGCGTAATGTTCCAGGGCTTTGGTGGCGTTCAATACCAGTTCATCGTTGCTGAAAGGCTTGGTGAGATAGTTAAAGGCCCCAGCCTTCATGGCTGCCACGGCCATTTCCACTTCTCCGAAGGCGGTGACCATGATGACGGGAAGATCCGGATTGAGAGTTTTCGCGGCCTTGAGCAACCCCAAACCATCAAGTCCCGGCATGCGCATATCGGTGATAATCAGGTCAATGTCGGTATCACTCAGGGTTTTGAGAGCATCTTCCCCATTTCCGGCAGTAAAAACACCGAATCCTTCTTCGCGGAGCAGTTCGGAGAGAACTATCAGGTAGTTTGGCTCATCGTCGACGATTAATACAGTATTCATGTGAAGGCAGCCTTGAAACAGTGGAATTTCTCGGTAAAACTTTCAGGAGGCAAAAATAAAGCCGTATTGCTATGTGAAATGTTCGGCGATTTCCTTGATATCGGCAATCAGGATAATATCATCGTTGCCCATGATGGTGTATCCACATATCCCAATTATTTTTTGGAATTTTTTGTGTCCGTCCGCAAACTCTTTGGCCACAATTTTTTGGTGGGACAGGATACGGTCAACCAGAAGGCCGACCCCATGGGGCTTGCAGACCACAACAACTTTATTGTTTTTGTTAACCAGGCCTGAGGATGCTTCCGGGTAAAAAAATGTCTTGAGTTCAACAAGCCTCAGAATTGCGCCATCATATGCGATACAATGGTTTTCCGCAAGGAGCGGGATGATGTTTTCTGTCTCAATGACAGTTGTGATCTCGTCGGAAGGAATGGCATAGGTTTCATCACCTGATTCCGCAAGCATCGCATCCTTGGTGACCAGGGTTTTGGTGAGCGGCACGGTGAGAGAAACCGTGGTTCCTTTACCCACGGTGGAATCGAGCCGGATGCTGCCATTGCATTCCTTGAGCCCGGACATAACAACATCCATACCCACTCCTCGCCCGGAAACCTCACTGACCTTTTCGGCAGAACTGAATCCCGGCCGGAAAACAAGATTGATCAGTTCATGGTCGCTCAATCCTTCCAGCTCTTTAAGGGGCATGATCCCCTTAGCCATGGCGATTTCTTTCATTTTTCGCGGATTAATGCCTGAACCATCATCCTGGATAGTAATGTAGACATTGTTTTCATCTGCACGGGCATGCAGCGTCAGGCTTCCTTGTTCCGGCTTGCCCGCTTTTTTTCGTTCGTCCGGTGTTTCGAGTCCGTGGTCCAGGGAGTTGCGCAGGATATGTACAAGTGGGTTTTCAATCTTCTCCAGCAGGTCTTTGTCGATAATGGTTTCCTCTCCAGTGATGGTGAAGTGGACATCCTTGGAAAGCGAGGTCGACAACTGGCGAACCACCTTGGGGAATCGCTGGAACAGCAATTTGATAGGTATCCTGCGGATGCTCATGATATTGGCGTGCAGTTTTTCAAGCTGTTCGTCAAGTGCATGGGTGATTCCGTCGAATCTGGATACGAGATCGAAATTGTCCAGATTGGCTTCCATCTGTTCTTTGAGAAAATTGAGGGAATCAAGGCTGATGTAAAGCCCGCCCACAGAATTGGCAAAATTGTCGAGTCGGGATTGATCAATGCGGATTGTTTTTGTCTGTTCGCCGATTTTGGTCTCCTTGATGTGGGCGTCAAGGGCTCTTTTTTCCTGGATTGCCAGCGCTTTTTTCAAGTCGTTTTCCTGGATAACCCCTTGAGCGATGAGCAGTTCCCCGATTTTTTTCTGCTGGCTCAGAGCTGTGGAGACCTGCGCTTCACTGACAAGTTGCTGCTCTATCAGGATTTCTCCCAAACGGCTGCCGCCGGTTTTTGCTCTGGCCTCAAAACAAAAAATCACCGAATTGAGGAG